>JAOARE010000018.1 GCA_025210695.1 Rickettsiales bacterium | reverse complement strand
TTAGATTTTTTAAGTCTCTGGTGGAAATATCTTCTCTCGTCCTGTCTTCGTTTATCCTAGATAGGGAATCACTCATTGCTAAGTCATTCATTATATTAGCCGTTAATTCAGCTTTTTGCTGTTCAGCTTCTATAGCTGCTTCTTTAGCCAAAACTTCCTCAGCTAATCTTCTTTTCTCTTGAGTCATTGCAGACCTTAATATGTCCATAACTTCTTCAGCTTTCTGGTCTTTACCAACCCATTTCTTATCAGCCCTTTCTTGAGCTAAATCATATGCATGTAAATCATAGTCATTTTTTTGAAGAACATTAGCGCCCCTTGCAACCAATGCTTTTGAGAGCTCAGAATGGCCATTTTCTGCAGCTATATGCAGAACTGTTTCTCCATTTTCATTCAAAGGAGTATTTAATAATTTAGGATGTTCTTGTAATATTACATCCAAATGCCTTATATCATTTACTGATGGAGATACTGATGAAGCTAAACGAACTAAATTTTCTCTAGCGTGTTTCTCTTCAGCTTTAGCTTGATTAGCTTGAGCAAACTTTTCTATTTTAGCAACTGCCTCCTTCTTATCTTTTAATTCTTGCATAGCTCGATTTTTATGTCCAAAAGGATCTCTACGCTCATTTCGTACAAATTCAGCATCTTTTTCCTCTTGCTCTCTTGCCATTTCTGCTTTTTGCTCAGGAGTAGCATCCTTAATTGCCAAATGCACATCTTTTTGCGGAGTTAACCCTTTTATTAAATCATCTAACTTTTGCTGTTCAGCTTCTAAAAACTCTTTAGCTTCTGTTTGTTCTTCATATAAACCTGGATTTAGCTGATTTGAAAAATGTCTCCATAAAGATTCATCCTGTGCTTGAATAACCTGTAAAGCAGTTTTGCCTTCTTTATTTTCAGCACTAACTCTAGCGCCTTTTTCAACTAACAGCTTTAAAACTTCTGTATGACCATTCTCAGCTGCCACATGTAATGCTGTATTGCCCTCTAAATTCTCACCATAAACTAAATTAGGTCTTTTTTCTAAAATCTCCTTCACTTTATCAACTTCACCATTGGCTGCTGCATCCATTAAGGCTCTTCCAGCTCTAGCATTATCTCTTTTTGCCATCACACGTTTACCCAGCCTTTCCAATGTGTCAATAGCCTCCTGTCTTTTATCCACTCTTCCCTGAATTTGCTCAAGTTTATGGGGGTTCATATCAGCTAATGTATCTCCAACTTCTTTCCCTCCATTTTTAAACCCTAGTTCCTCTTTTAACCAACCATTTGCTTTGCCATAAGCAACATCCATAGCAGTCTTCCCTTGGTCATTTGCTATAGCAGTATTTGCTCCTTTTGCTACTAACAACTCTGCCACTTCTTTATGCCCTTTGCTAGCAGCAGCATGAAGCGGAGTGTCATCATTATTGTTTCTATAATTCACTAGATAAGGAGCTTCTTTTAACATCTTTTTAACTGCAGCTTCATCACCTTTTGTAGCAGCTGCAACTAAAGCATCACCAGCTTCTCTATAATCTTTTAGCACAGCTACTAAATGAGATTTCTCTCCTTCATATACTCTGTCTGTTGAAATCGCTAAATCTTCTGGAGTCATATCATTACGATCAACAATATGTACGCTAGCCCCCTGCTCTAACAGATATTTGATTAACCATGGCTTATCTTCCATAACTGCATGATGGAGCATAGTTTTGCCTTGATTATCTGTGGCATCTACATCAGCTCCGGCATCTAATAAAGCCTGTACGGCCTCATATTTTCCTTCTGAGGCAGCATAATGAAATGGAGTATGACCATTTCTATCTCCAGGAGATTTAGCAAAGTGTTTTACTAAATCATTAGACTTATTATCAAGCACAGCATAGTAGGCTGCAGTACGTCCTTCATCATCTTCGACAGATAAATTAGCACCATGCTCCATCAAAGATGATACAACTTTTTCCCTGTTCTCAAAAACTGCATCATGAAGAGGTGTAACTAACTTTTTATCTTGAGCATTTACATCCGCACCAGCCTCTATTAGTGCTTCGGCAACTTTCTCAGCACCGTTGGCAGCAGCAAAATGTAGAGCAGTGCCTCCATCTTTATCAACTGCATAAGCTAAAAGAGGATTGGCCTTCAATGCTTGTTTTACTTTCTCTATGTTAGAGTCATCTAGCACATTTTCGTAGAACTCTTTCATTTCCTTAGAATCACTTTCTATTCTTTCTTTTGCTCTATCCACATCTATTGCATAATTTAATGGTAATTCAGCAAAAGCTTTTTTTGCTCTAGACTCTTTCATATCTTTTGCTATTCTTTTCTTTGCTCTGCCCACATCTATTGCATCATTTAATGGTAATTCATCAAAAGCTCTTTTTGTCATAAATTCTTTATGTTCCTGTTCTACACCCGCAGTATTGGCCTTATCCCCTTCTTCTTTAATGGCTCTAATAGGTGATTTAGATTCAGGCTCTTGTTCTTTTTGTCTTGACTTTTTATTAAAAAGAGCAAGATTTGCCTCTTTTCTTAAGATAGCTTCCTCTCTTACAGTTGCTTCTTTTAAATACTCCATCTCAGGGGAAGGAGGATTATCGAAACCACCATAGCTATCCAGTGTCAGTTCCTTTGCATTTACATCTGTTGCTATTTCCAGGGCTTTATCCTTAGCATTATTTTCAGAGGTTAGAGATGCTCCATTGTCTACAAGAACCTTCAATACTTCTTGATTGCTTTTATTAGCAGCAGCAACATGTATTATTTGATTTCCTTCTTCGTCTCTAGCTGCCAAAGAAAAGGCCCTCATTTCCTTGGGCATGGCTTTTAAGGCTCTAGATAGATCTGCTTCATCTCTAACGTTTAGCACAATATCTTCAACACGCTGTGCTGCAAGATTTCCAGCATGAATACCGTCGTTATTTTCTATTGCAAAATTTGCTCCCTTTTCAGTTAGAAATGATGCGGCTTCCATCTTATTGCTTTGAGTAGCTGCAAAGATAGGAGTTTCGCCTTTTTCATTTTGATAATTTATTAAGTGAGGAGATGCATCTAATAACTTATCTAATTTCTTTTCATCTCCTTGCTTAGCCGCAGCAATTAAAGATTGACCTGCTTTTTCTGTATCATCTAATAATGCAGTTACCTCGCTTCTTTCAGCGGTAATGTCGAGTGCATCAGGTAATTGATTCCTAACATCATGAGATACATCTATTGGTGTTTTGCCAGTTTTAGGGTTGGCAACATTAATATTAGCTCCTCTTTTTACTAAATCCTCAACAGCTCTTTTATTATCACTCCTAACAGCATAATGAAGAGGAGTGTTACCATCCATATCTAGAGCATTTATACGCGCTCCATGATCCATCAATAGCTTCATACTGGTAGGTTTTAAATTTTCCGCCAAAATATGTGCTGCGGATTTTCCAACATCATTAGGAATATTAACATCAAAATTAGGGTGTTTCTCTAAAAACTCTTTCATTTTTGTTGGGTGGCCTACGGTCTCAAACCACTCTTTTCTTTCTTCCTTCACCTTCTTAAGCGCCTTTTTCTCTTCTTTAGAAAGCTTTTTAGGATCTGGGTTGAAATATTTATATGCTCCGTGCCTCCCCTTTGCTGCTACTTTACTAGCCTCATAAGCACAATGCCTCACAACCAATGCAAGGGCAATAACTCCTATAGGATCAGCGCCAGGAGATGGCATTTTATGAAAATTTGTGGTTGGAGTTCCTCCCTCCCCCATACCTATTGCTGCAGTTGTATTATCAAAGAAATTAGTATGAGCTCCTCCTATAGAGCGGTTTTGAGGCATAATGTCTTGGGCCGCTTGAAATGCATCACTATAAGCGGCGTTCGCTGGCAAACCCCAGCCTTCTCCTCTTTTTATGCCTTCAAACAATTTAGTTGTAGCAAGCCTTGATTTAACTTTCCCTACCACATCTTGCCCTACTCTTTTAAACGCTTTTGAACCTTGTTGTTTTGACATAATCTAATTCTCCTAATTGACTAGCGCCACTTTTATCCTTTAAAAACAGTAGCTTTATTTATTAACCCTACAACATTATCAACCACAAGTTAATAAATGGTTAATGGATATAGTTATAATTGAACAAAGATTACTACTCCTTCCCTTGCGTTAATGATTAGCTCAATGAAAATCTTCACCACATTCCTCATTTAAGAATAGATATATTTTATAATATTATAAAAATTGCTGTAACAGTTTGGTATAATTTGTTAGACTGTACCAACTACAGAAAACATAAGCCAAAAGGAAGACAATGGGAAAACACACCGTCAATTCATATGAAAACGAACTAAACAGACTAAGATATTCGGTGATTAATATGGCTAATTTGGTCAAAGATTTAATAAGAATTGGCAATGATGCAATTAAAAACCCCAGCAAGAGTTTTGTCCAGCTGGCTAATGACACTGATAAAAAGATTAATCACTATGATCGTGAAATAGAAAATCTTGCAATTAATGTTCTTGCTCTAAGACATCCAATGGCAGTTGATTTACGCCATGTTATTGCTTCATTTAAATTGGCAGTTATTTTTGAAAGAATGGGTGATTTAGCAAAAAAAGTTAGTCATAGAATTGAGTATATTCCAATATCTTTATCCTCTGAATTAGATAGATTAATTCAAGCAATGATAGCTAAATTGGATAAATCACTTAACGATGTGATTTTGGCTTATGAAACCTTAGATGATGCATTAGCTTCTAAAGTTAGCACTCAAGATGAAGCTATTGATAATTATTATATTAAAATTATGGATGTTCTAGAAAAGCAGATGGAAATGAATCCCAAAGACGCCAAACCTTTACTGGATCTAGTATTAATTGCTCGTAATTTTGAAAGAATTGGTGATTATATAACTAAAGTGTCTTACTTAACTCATTACATAATCACTGGAAATAAAATTATAGATGATTAATGCCCCCTTCCTTCACTTTTTTTCTGAGATCTTCTAAAATCTCTTTTTGCTATGGAAAGATCTTTCATATCCTGTTTACTCATATTATTAATATCATTAAGCTCCTTCTTCATCATATCGTCCATCATTAACTGTTCTTTCTCACTTAATTTTATATCACTCTTAAATCCTCTCCTCATTTTACTTGCAAAACTTCTTGCTGCGTAAAGCTTTTCATAAATGGCTCTCTCTTTGTCTTCTTTGGCTATTCTTTCAGCGTTTTTCTTTTTATCTTGTTTGGTATTTTTATTATTAGTCCCCATAACTTTACTGTTTTTTGAAGAACTATTAGCTTTATTCTTTTCTTGATCTTTTGTCTTATCTTCCCTTATTTTATTACCAACTTCTCTCACCTCTGAAGAATGAGTTTTGGCATTTTCCTCTTCATCAGACCTAGCAGTTGAAATTTGTGATTGTTCATTAAATTCTATCTGCTCTGCAACTCCTCTTGGAGAAGGAGGATTAGGATTAACACTTTTCGGCTGATGGTTTTCTGCAACATGGGGATAAGTTACATGCCCCAAGACTTTATGCAACTTAGCAATTTTACTACCTTCTTCTACAAACTTTGATGTTGCACCTCCTGAAAGAGCATTAGCTTTGCTCATGTCAAGGCGAGCCATACTTCCATCTTTAATTTGCTGCTCACGCTCAGCTGTTAATTTTGCGTCGAAGCTTTCTTTTCTTGTCAGTGATTTTTTGGGATCTTTTGAAATATTTTCCTGGCTTGTAAGCATTTCAAAGGCTTTTGTTTTATCTGCAGTTTGCTCTCCTAGCTCACCCTTAAGGTATTTACTGTAGTCATTATTTATCTCTTTAAAACTAGTACTCTCATCACTAAAACCTAATATTGTATAAAGATTCTGTGTTCCATCTTTAAATACTACATTTCTTCTTGTGCCTTTAGGCATAATTATTTCCTTATATAATGATATAAACGTTTAATTATAGATACTGATTAGTTAAAAAACAATTAATGAAAAAGATTCTATTAAATCTATACTTAAAACTAATTTTAGTTACACTAGATATAAAATAAATTTAGAGGTTTTTCTTTATGATTAAACAAGCAATGATTTTAGCAGCAGGAATGGGAAGCAGAATGGAGCATTTAACTGCAGACATTCCAAAACCTATGCTTTTAGTTCACGGCACATCTCTTATTGAAAGACATTTAAACTATCTCCACCAACATAACATAGAAAAAGTGGTAATTAACACTCATTATAAGGGCGATATTCTGAAGAACTTTGTTAAAACTTTGCCGCTTTATAAAAAAATTGAAATTCACTTCAGCCATGAAGATGAACTCCTTGGCACGGCTGGTGGTGTTAAGAATGCTTTAAAATTTTTTGGTAAAGACCCGTTCTTTGTAATTAACAGCGACGCGATATATCTTGACGATGATTCAAACCACCCTTCCCTATCAGAATTAGAAGCCAATTGGCAGCCAAACAATATGACAATTCTAATCTTATTAGCTAAAAAAGATAAAGCATTTGGATATTACGGCAAAGGAGACTTTGATCTTAATGACAAAAAGCAATTATCTTTAAATAAAGAATCGGGAGAATTTATTCATGCTGGTATGACAATACTAGATTATCGCATCTTCGAGAAATATCCTGAAAAAACATTAGAATTTTATCCAATTTACTTAGAGCAAATGTCTCAAGGAAAGCTATGCGGAGTAATTTTTCAAGGCAAATGGTTCCACATTGGAAGCCTTAAAGCTTATAATGAAGTGCCAAAGATTTAAATTATAGTCAAACGCTAGATTGACTATAATATATCTTATCCCTTATAAATTGTCATTTGGCTTGGAACAGTTTTTGTTAACCACTGTTTTAATGGCAATAATTGAGGATTTTTCAAATCATGATGAATATAGCGCCAAATTCTTGGTAGCATTGATAGATAGCTAGGGTTCTTATATTTTGCAGCTTGACGAGCAAAAATACCTATAATTTTTAAATTACGCTGCACTCCAAGAGTTGCGTAAGCCACGTTAAAATCCTTACGAGAGTAAGTTGGAAAAGCCTTTAGATAACGCTTAATCATCTTATCTGCTAAACTAGGACTAACATCTCTCCTAGCATCTTCTAAAAGCGATACTAAATCATATATCGGAGAACCTATAACCGCATCTTGGAAATCTAACATCCCCACTTTACGAAAAGCAATCCTATCTTCCAGCCATATTAAATTATCAGCATGATAATCACGATGAACCACAACTTCACCAAAACGCTTAGATATAGTCATCAGATGCTTAACAATTAAATTAAATTCCTCTTTCATTTCCTTGGTTGATGCTTCGCCGTTTAATACCGAAACATACCAATCTATAAAACAATTTGATTCCTTCAATAACATAGCATCATTATAACGAGGCAAATCAATATCTATAGATGGAAGCTTATGGAGACGTATTAAAGCATCAATAGCCTTTTCATAGACTCTTTCTTCAGTTAATTCTTCTGATAAAACAGATTTACCATTAAGAATATTATTAAAACTTTCATTACCAAAATCTTCTAATAATAAAAAACCATTTTTGGTATCTTGAGCTAAAACTTCTGGAGCCGATAAATCATTCTTGCGCAAAAATTCTGACATTCTAATAAAAGGCAAGGTCTCTTCTTTTGTTGGAGGAGCATCCATAAGAATAAAACTACCTCTGTCTGTTATTAGTCTTTCATAACTTCTAAAGGAAGCATCATTTTTTAATTTTTGTCTCTCTAAATTTTTAAAATTTTGTTCGTTTAAAAAACTTGTTTTCAATAACTCTCTTTCTGGCATCTATATTTGTTCCTTATAAATTATTTTCTAATATCTTACTCCATTTTAAAAAACCAACTAAATTAACTATTCTTGCTTTTTCCTTATTAGCAAAAGACAATTTAATTTCTAATCTATTGTTTGGCAATATTTTATCAATAATTTCTGGCCATTCTATCAAAGAAACTCCCTTTATAAAAGCATCCTCTATGCCTAATTCATAAATTTCGTCTATATCTTTTAATCTATATAAATCAAAATGCCAGATCTCTAAAATATTTTGCTCATAAATATGTAATAAATTAAAACTAGGGCTGGTAACTTCCACTTCACCTTGGCTTATGCTGTTTATCATATATTTAATAAAACTCGTTTTTCCTGCACCCAAATTACCGCTAAAAGTTACAACGTCTCCAGGTGATAAATGCTTGGCAATTAAAGCAGCAAAGGCCTTTGTTTGTTCAATATCATCTAAATATATTTCTTTAATATTCATTTTTCTCTAAAGTTTTATTTAATTGAAATTGAGAAATATTCAAAATTAAATTAAATCCATCTTGATTAGTTGATACCAATAGCTTCTCATTATAAGTTTCAAGAAGAGCCTGAATTAATAAAAACTTTTGTTCTAGGATATTTTTTCTAACCTTATTATTACTCACTATAAATGTTAAAATTAAGTTATGAACATCATTAGTTACTTCAACATCTAATTTTGCTTCCTTGGTAGATATATCAGTTATATATTCTAGTATTTTATCTAGGATCATACTAATCCTAGATTTGTTTCCTATTATAGAATTATAATAACTATCTCCTAGTTTCAAGGATGCTTCTTTTGTAATTATACTATTCTTAACATTTTTAATAGCTTTATTTATAAGTTTTTCTATATTTATAATACTCAAGTTGCTATTAACAGACTCTAAGTTTATTTTAGATATATTTAACATTTCTTTTGTTTGCTCTTCTATTTGCTCAGAAAGATTGGTGTTTTGAGAACGAGAAGATATAAAATTAATTTGCTTAGCAATGTTTATAATTAGTTGATGTTGATGCAAAAAGAAATCATTAAGTATTACGCTTTTTTCACTAAGTAATGCCTGACATTTTACTAAATTACTATTATTTACATAAGTAATCAATGTTGCTCCATCTGGTAATGGAACCACTGTACGGTAAATTACAGCACCATTATTCATCTTTAAAGTTGTTCTTTGGTATTCTCTCTCATATAGAACAGATATGAGATCATTTTTTACACTTATCCAATTGCTATCCTTAACTTGAAATAAATGTTTCTTAGATTCTATAATATCAGCTATATGAGGGGATTTATCTGCATATTCAAACTCCATATCAAGTAACTTTAAATATGCTGGATTGTAAACTTTTAATCTTCCATCTTGACCAAATACTGCAATAGCCTCATTTAAATGATTAAGCATTGCCTTTTGAACTGCATTTAAAGAATTGAAAGATCTTTCTAGAACAAGGCGTGAAGTCATATCTTCAAAAGCAAATAACAATCCTCCTGCTGCAAAGGGAATAACTATCATTCTCAAAACTTTTCCATCAGGTAAATACATGAATTCATTATAAGTTTCAGGTAATTTTGTAAATAGTTTTAAATGTTCTTTTTTAAAGGCAGAGAAATCCGCTTGTTCGGGCAACTTGCGTTTATGACGCAATTCTTCTAAAACTTCTCCATAAGTTGGATTTGTAAAAAGCCATTTCTCATCTAATCCCCATAAATTAATAAATGCTTGGTTAAAATACTTAATTTTTCTATCTGCCATATAAATAGCAACAGCACTTGATGAACTTTCAAGAAAGTTATTTTGCACAACATAATATTCTTTTAGTTCAGCTTTGATTTTTTCTTTCTCTGATTGATCAAAAGCCACACCAACTAATGAATCACCTCTAAACACATTTTCACAAATAGAAAACAACTTACGTTCATTTCTTGCAATTATATATTTATCTTCTTGATAAACCTGCAGAACTCTTGCTTTATTAGCTATAGCAATAGAGGATTTTACAAGTTCTGGAATGCTCTCATAATCATTATTTAAGTTAACAATTTCTCTATATTCATTATTATAATAAGATATTTTATTGGTGTTGTCTCTTACCCAAATAGGCACAGATATATTATCCAATATATCACTATAAAATTTGTTATCTATTTTTAAACGATTCAATTCAGCTTCTAGTTCCTTTATATGAATCATATTGAGAGTAACATCTCTGAACCAAACGACCACACCAACGGGGCAGTTTTCTACCTCTGTGATGGTTTCAACTTGAGCCTCAATAAATTTATGTTCTTTTTGGTCTTTAATAAATTCTAAAATGACCTGCTGCTTATTAATTTTATTATTAAAGTTTTGTTCCTTTATATAACGCATTCCAAGCGATATTAGATCCTGAAGTTTATCAATTTTATCTTTATCAACTATTTTTTTTAAACTATCAAGACTGCTAAATTTTGTTCTCGTAGAAAATAACTTAGAAAACTTTGGAGAAAGAATCGTTTCTGAAGATTCTTTTTGAACATAATAATATTCTATTTCGATATTATTTTTACTTAAATAATACCTAATAAATTCACTATGCCTGTTAGAGAAACTACGTATTAATAACCAACATATAAAAGCAATAAATAAAAAAAAGGTTATCCCCACTATCATAGGGTCACCTATTGTTTCATATATTTCTTCTAAATAATCTAGGCTCATTTTCTAGTCGCTCTAAAAATATTTTGCTAAAATAATATAGTATAAATTATTAATTGAAAGTGTTTTTTATAAAGCTATGTTCACATTTAATTTGAGAGTGTCTATAATCTCAAAGAAAAGATCGAGCTGGCTTAGAACTTGCTTTGCCCTAGGATAATCCAATACTTCTGTTAACCCCAAACTTGGTAGAAACTCAGATTTAAGAGGCAGAGCCATCATCATTTCTCCATTAATAAAGCAACAACTAATTTGCTGTTTTTTATTTATTTTAGTAAGTCTCTCCATGAAGCTAGGAGTTAAAAGATATCTTGATTCAACTTGATTATCACTATATACATCAAATTTTTTCTCAAACACTGGATCTTCAAGAGTAACTCTTTTTACACCATTTGGTAAACCTTTAAAAATTTTAATCCAACTATTAGCTAAAATATAGGTATTAGAGGAAAATTTCTTATTAAAATCAGTAATCAAAAATAATCCTTTAAAAATTTGTTCTTCTTTATATTTTATAATAGATTGATTACCTATTCTTTTAACTTCCCTAACCATTTTAATTAATTCAATTTCAGAAAGTTTTATATCTACAGATTTATAACTTCCTTCTATATAATCTTCCGACTTATATCTATCAAACTTTGGTAAGATCTTAGATTGCTCTACTGTAAAAGCGTCAATACCCTTAATTGGAATATATTTAAGACTTGAGTAATATCCTATAATTTTGTTATATAAACTTGATTTAGTTGTGTAATCAAAGTTCCTTCTGATTTTTTTTAATTTATAGATGCTATAAATTAGTCCTATAAAAAAAGCTATGGTAATGGGCAATATATAGGGATATTTAATTTCTTTATTTCGATAATCCCCCTTAGAATATTCCACTAAATTAGGATAGATATAGAATGTTATTATAAATATAATTATCCCAAAGAAGATTGATAAGAAAAGCATTTTTCTATATGCAAGTAACTTCTTTTTTCTATAAATCTCAAATTTTTCTAATTCTGGTTCAATTTCTGCTTTATAGTATGATTGGAAGCTTTTTTCATCTAACATAATTTATAAAATCTTATTAGCATCAACTGCTTTTTTATGACTCTCATCCACTTGATAAAAGGGCATAGCTTCAACATTAATAAGTTTAGCAATTATATTTCCAGGAAAAATTTGAATTGAATTATTGAACTCAGTTGTAGTCGCATTATAAAATCTTCTTGCTGCACTAATATGCCCCTCCACTTCATTATAAGTTAGCTGAGCTTGCAGCATTGCTTCATTTGATTTTAAATCAGGGTAATTTTCAACCTGTATTAATAGATCAGCCATTTTACTAGCCACATCATTAGAGGCTTTAAAATATTCTGACACTTCATTAATATCATCATGTTGATAATTATATGGAATTTTGCTTCTAAGAGCAGTAACTTCTTTAATAAGACCTTTCTCATGCTCCATAAATTTCTTAGCAATTTTCAATATGTTAGGAATTAAATCATGTCTCTTCGTGAGCTGCACATCAATACCTGAGAGAGCTTCCATAAGCTGATTTTTTCTTTTTATTATAACCATATACCAAACATATAATACCAATAATATGCTAACAACAATAATGATAGTCATCTGCTTCTCCTTTTAATCATAACGCGAATTGAACCACTTCCTCCAAGACTATCTTGAACCCATGAATATCCAAGAATATATTTCTTTAATTCAGTATATTCTAGCCATCTTGGAA
Organism: Rickettsiales bacterium; assembly: GCA_025210695.1. Classification (NCBI taxonomy): domain Bacteria; kingdom Pseudomonadati; phylum Pseudomonadota; class Alphaproteobacteria; order Rickettsiales; species Rickettsiales bacterium. The sequence continues at coordinate 114,269 of JAOARE010000018.1, read as the reverse complement.
CTGCAAGTTTAATAACACCAGGCGAGTTTAACTTGCCTTTGCCGGTGATAACAATCACCTCCTTTTTATTGTTGTTATAGCTAGCATCTAAGAAATTTTTTAAGTTATCAAAAGCTTGATCTTGAGTTAACCCATGGAGATCAATTGTTGATTCTATGTTGTCATAACACTGTTGAGATATTTTTCTTTTTTTAGAAGGAATATTAGCTCTAGGTAAATTATTACTAAAATCTAATTTTGTTACGTTTTTTGTATATCTATTCCAAGATTCTAGATCTTCACTCATAGAAATAAAAATAATATACAGTCGCAACCAAAAGAGTAAAGGTTATTTTTACTGCCATTAATGACAAAACCACTCTTGTTTTTCCGTGTTTTTTTATTGTTTCTTTTATATATTTTTTTACCATTGTTTTTACCTATAAGGAATATCTTTTTCTATTCTCATTTTTATTTCTTTCTCCCAAACTTCACCATTTCTAAGAAGTCTTTCTTTATCATACAATAATTCTTCATGAGTCTCTGTGGCAAATTCAAAGTTAGGACCTTCAACAATAGCATCAACTGGACAGGCTTCTTCACATAAACCACAATAGATACATTTAGTCATATCTATATCATAACGAGTGGTTCTGCGGCTTCCATCCTCTCTTTCTTCTGCCTCTATATTAATTGCTTGCGCAGGGCAAACAGCTTCACATAACTTACAAGCAATACATCTTTCTTCGCCATTTGGATAGCGTCTTAAAGCATGCTCACCACGAAATCTAGGACTTAACTCTCCTTTTTCATAAGGATAGTTTATAGTTGCTTTTGGCTTAAAGAAAGACTTAAGGGTTAAAAACATCCCAGAAAGCAATTCAGTTAAAAATAGTGATTTGAAACATTTAAACATAATATTTAAGCAATCTCTGGTAATAAATTATTAAAATATAATATTGATGAAATCAATATCACCGAAAATAAACTAATCGGTAAGAATACTTTCCATCCTAGTCTCATCAATTGGTCATATCTATACCTAGGAAAACTTGCCCTAATCCATATAAAACAAAACAATATAAAACAAACCTTTCCTATAAACCATATTGGTCCTGGAATAAAGCTTAAAAACTCTAATCCAAATGGTGGTAACCATCCCCCCATAAATAAAATGGTCATCATGGCGCTGGTTAATATCATATTGGCATATTCTCCAAGGAAAAACAATGCAAATGGCATTGAAGAATATTCAACATTGTATCCTGCTACTAACTCTGCCTCAGCCTCTGGGAGATCAAAAGGAAGACGATTAGTTTCAGCTAAAATAGAAATAAAAAATATCACCGCCATGGGAAGCATTAGTAACTGAATATACCATGGCATATTTTGCTGATTCATTACAATATCAGTAAGATCAAGAGATCCCACGCTCAACAATACTGTAACTATAACCAATCCTATTGAAACCTCATAAGAAATCATTTGTGCAGCAGAACGAATAGCTCCTAAAAAAGCATAGTTTGAATTACTAGCCCAACCAGCAATTATAATTCCATAAACCCCTAAAGAAGAAATTGCTAATAGATATAAAACTCCAATATTTATATTGGCCAGAGCTAAACCAAACCCAACAGGAATAACTGCCCAAGCTACTAAGCTTAATATGAATGTTATCATAGGAGCCATGATAAAAAGTATTTTATTAGACCTACTAGGTACAATAATCTCTTTAAACATTAATTTAACTGCATCAGCAATAGGCTGCAATAAACCAAAAGGCCCAACTACATTTGGCCCTCTCCTCATTTGCATTGCAGCAATAACCTTACGTTCAGCATAAGTTAAATAAGCCACACTTAGAACCAAAGGAATGGTAATCATCAATATTTTTAAAACGATAAAAAATACAATTGGAAAATATTCTAGAAATAAGTCAAATAGCATCTGCATTTTTAAATTTCCTCTGCCAATTTAGCACATTTAGACATCGTAACTGATGCTCTACATATTGGGTCAGTTAAATAGTAATTACTATCATTATATCTGATAACCTTAGTATCGCAATGATACTTACGACTATTTATTACAAATTCTTCTTTTTTAATTTGACCAATATTCGCAAAATGAGGAGCAATTTCACATAATTTATCACGAATATCCCACAAAGAACTATAACTTAATATTTTACCTATAACAGACGATAATTCGCAGATAATTTTCCAATCTTCTTTTGCTTCTCCAGGCGGGGAGGATGCTTTATGTGCTCTTTGAACTCTTCCTTCCAAATTAACATATGTGCTATCTTTCTCAGTATATGCACAACCAGGCAAGATAACATCTGCTGCATGAGCTCCTTTATCTCCATGTGAACCTTGATATATCACAAACTTGTCTTTAAGCTTGGTAATATCAACTTCATCTGCACCTAAAAGATATACCAACTTTGTCTTCTCTAAAATCTGCTCAACGTTATATCCTTTATCACCCGGAACAAAACCAATATCTAACGCCCCTACTCTAGCGGCAGCCCTTTGTAATATATTAAATCCGTTCCAATCTTCTTGAATAAAATTATATTTTTCAGCAATTAACTTACAAAGAGTGATAATCTCCGTTCCATCATCAAGAGAGATAACTTGCGATCCTAATATAAGCATAGGCTTTTTAGCTTCCTTTACTTGCTTAGCTATTGGATGCTTACCCTTTAGTATATCCTCTAAAGTATTTAGCTCTTCCCCTAAATATTCATATTCATAAGTTAAATCCGCTTTAGTGCCTAGTAAAGCAATTTTAGCTTCAGACTTTCTAATCCTTGCATTTAAAATAGCGGCTTCTTTCCGTGGATTAGAGCCTACTATTAAACAAAAGTCTGCATCTTCAATTCCAGCAATAGAAGTGTTGAATATATAATCTCCTCTATTACTTGAATTTATCTTCTCATTATATTGTCTACAATCTAAATTATCACTTCCTAAAGCTGCCCATAATTCTTTTAAAGCCAGCATTGCTTCAACATCTATTAAGTCACCAGCTATAGCACCAATTTCATTTTCTTTAAGTGATTTTATCCTATCAGCAATAGTTTTATATGCCTCATCCCAAGTTGCTTTTTTCAGTTTCCCTTTATGCTTCACATAAGGAGTATCAAGTCTTTGTTTCTTTAATCCATCATAAGCAAAGCGTGTTTTATCTGAAATCCATTCTTCATTTACGCTTTCATTAAGCCGGGGAAGAATTCTCATCACCTCTCTTCCGCGGGAGTCAACACGAATATTGCTACCAACAGCATCTAAAACATCAATTGATTCAGTCTTGCTTAATTCCCAACTTCTAGCTTTAAAAGCATAAGGTTTGGAAGTTAAGGCTCCAACTGGACATAAATCAATAATATTACCTGATAATTCAGAAGAAATAGATTTTTCAATATAGGTTGTAATTTCAGTGTCTTCCCCCCGATATAAAGCGCCTATCTCTGGAATTCCTGCAACATCTGTTATAAAGCGAACGCATCGGGTGCAGTGAATGCATCTAGTCATATAAGTTTTAATTAATGGACCAAAATCTTTATCCACTACCGCTCTTTTCTCTTCTTTATATCTGCTTTGTCCTTTGCCATAAGCCATAGATTGATCTTGCAAATCGCATTCACCAGCTTGATCACAAATTGGGCAATCCAATGGATGGTTGGCAAGCAAAAACTCCATCACTCCTTCTCTTGCTTTTTTAACCTTAGGAGTATTGGTATGAACCACCATATTATCCATGGCAGGCTGCGCACATGAAGCAATAGGCTTAGGTGCTCTTTCCACTTCCACCAAGCACATTCTACAATTTCCTGCTATAGCAAGTCTTGGATGATAGCAAAACCTAGGAATCTCAATACCTAGTTCTTCACAAGCTTGAATAACTGTGGTTCCTTCTTCAACTGTAATTTCTTTTCCATCAATGGTAAGCTTTGGCATGGTTATCTCTTTAAAAAATTCTACAAATCACGAGTATACTCATAATTTATTCAGGATGGAATCTATTTCCTCATAAGTTATAGAAATTTTAAATCAAAAACCTTATCTTTCTTTGGTTTTTTATCATCTTGTATCAGTTTTGCTTTTCTTCTTTCGATAAATCCTCTGCTTAATTTGATTCTTAAAGTTGATGTCACTGGATTATGTAGTGGATCGCTATTTTACATTAATATTATATCTTGTAAGATTTAAGACGTATAATGTATGATATTGAGTAATTGCGGATGAATATTTAAATTAGGGGTGTTTAAGAAAAATAATTGCCCAACTAATAATTAATGATATAATGGGTGGTTGTAGTTATTAATGATTAGGATTAATATGATTAGGATTATACTTGGATTGTTATCTTTTTTTATGATAAATAGCTGTTCTAGCGGGATGTCATTTGCTCCAAAAGACCTTAAAAGCCCTTGTGTTGCTATAGAGTCACCAGATGGATCACCTGCTCCTTGCGTTAAAAGAAGAGTTAATGATCACTGGTTAGTATAGAAAATTATCTTTTAATAATATTCTCTAACTAACACTACTTTTTTCTTTTATCACATCTTTATTAATTTTTTCACAGCTGATGTTTCCGCAACAGATGCTGCACCTGTTGCTATCTTTGAACCTTCTCTCTTACAGCCCTACATCAAAACATCCTGTTGCGCTAGATTCTTGAATCCGCCAATGGTTAATTTTTTACTCCACCTAATAAAAAGCTATATATCATTGCAACTTCTTCTAGAGCATTAAACCTTCCTGATTGGCCTTTATGACCAGCTCCCATCTCAGTTTTTAGTAATAACAAACTATTATCAGTTTTGCTAGCGCGAAGCTTGGCCACCCATTTAGCTGCCTCCCAATACCCTACTCTAGGATCTGTGAGTCCAGCTGTAACCAACATATCTGGATACTCTTGTCTTCTAACATTGCTATATGGACAATATGATTTTATATAATCAAAGTATTCTTTACTAACTATTGGATTTCCCCATTCTTCAAACTCTCCTGGAGTTAAGGGCAAACTATCATCAAGCATTGTGTTTAAAACATCAACAAAAGGAACTAAAGCCACCACTGATTTGAATAGTTCTGGGCGCTCATTGACAACCACCCCCATTAACATTCCACCAGCACTACCGCCCATAATAGAAAGTTTATCACTACTGGTATATTTTTGCTCAATTAAATATTCTGCAGAAGATATAAAGTCTTCAAATGTGAATTTTTTGCTCAAGAATTTTGCAGATTCATACCACTCATATCCAAGTTCATCACCTCCACGAATATGAGCTATAACATAAATAAATCCCCGGTCTAACAAAGAAATTATATTTGGCCTGAAGCTCACTGGCATAGCGAGACCATAAGAGCCATATCCATATAATAATAGAGGGTTTTCCTCTCCTGATTTCACTTTATCTTTACGATAAACCATTGACAAAGGAATTTTTGTTCCATCTTTTGAGGAAGCCCATAACCTCTTTGTTTGATACTCCGAAGAATCATATCCACTTGGAATTTCTGTAACTTTTCTAGTATGCAGTGTTTTACTTAAAAAATCATATTCTAAAACTGATTTAGGGGTGGTAAGAGAAGAATATATGATGCGTAGAAATTGATCATCCTTGTTAGTATAGCGCACAACTGCTTCATATACTTCTTCGTCAAACTCAATTTTATCAACTAGTTTTTGATCACCTATGTTGTAATATTCTATGCTACTTAATCCTAAAACACTTTTAGTGGCCACTATATATTCATTATACAAAGACACGTCAACTAGATAATAATCTAAGCTGTGAGGAATAATTTCTTCAAAGTTATCACTATTAAAGTCTTCAGCTACAACCAAACGAAAATTCTTTCCCTTATCATTAGTGGTAATATAGAATTTATCCTTCATATGATCAACACTATATAAATGATTAGCTCTGCGCCCAATTGCAAGCTTAAGCTCTCCATCCTTTAAATAATGCACTTCACTGCTGATGGAGCTGGAACTATTAATAAAAATATAATCATAGCTAGAGCTATGCTCAATAGAAACTGAAAATACTGGATCTAATTCATGATACACTAAAATATCTTCATGTTGTTTTGTTCCAAGTTTATGAAAAAATACTCTATTTCTACGCCAGTTATCGTCCAAAGCCAAATAGTAAAACCCATTGCTTTCTTTATTCCATACTATGGGTCCAATAGTATTAGTAATAAAATCGTCTAAATCTTTCTTTGATCCTAGGTCCTTAACATAAATATTATAGCGCTCTGAACCATCGCTATCATAAGCATAAACTAATTTACTATGATCTCTACTCACCTCAGTGTCTCCAATGGCAAAAGAAGACTTATCCCTTGCTAACGCATTGCAATCAAGCAATAGCTCTTCCTTTTCTTCATGTTTTCTATATAACACGGGATAGTCTTGCCCTTTGGTTGTTCTGGTAAAATAATAAAAATTATCTTCTTTTACAGGATAAGATTCATCATCCTCTTTTACTCTTCCTTTCAACTCCTCATAAATTTCTTTTTCTAAAGCTTTATTTTCATGTTGCTTGTAGTAATTATTCTCAGCAGTAACATATTCTAGAATTTCTGGAGTATCAACCTTTGGCCAGTTTTTATCTCTAAGCCAAAAATAATTGTCTATAATTTTCCCCCCATGATTCATAGAGTTATGGGGGATTGTTGAAGCTATGGGAGGCTTAGTATATTTCATGCTATAATCTCTTATGTTTCTATTAAAATTGATAAAAACAAAATATAGCTAATATTCTATAATATCAAATATAAAATATTATTTAGTCATAAAGGATGAAGTAGGAAGTATTATTTAATACGTTTAAATATCAAGGTTAGATTATATATCATAATAATCATCTACTTTTCCAGACATGCAGCTACTTATTGGATTGTGTTGAGCCGCATATATACAAAAGCAACAAAACATAGAAGCAAGGGTTGATAAAATTCCTCCGCTTTCAGAAACAATAACTTCTGCAGGAGAGTCTTGTGTTTGATTTTGCATATCAGACCATTCAGAGCACCCATCATCGTATTCCCTATCTTCAACAATATGATAAGAATGATTACTTTCATCAGTATATTTATCAGGATCACTGGTTAAATCGCTCAAACCATCAAACTGCGGATCATTCTTATAATATTCTTCAATAAACTCCACAACATCATCATTGCCTTCTCTTTCTATGAATCTTGCTGCCGCATTTAAAGCTTCAATGGTTGTATCATTCTCTATATACTCGCCTCTTTCTTGTTCAATAGCTTGATTTAAGTCGTGAATTGATAAATTTAGAGCATTCAATTCTCCAGAAAGAAATTCACCACTATCTTCCGCCATATTAATCAATTCTATTATACAGTCTTTTGCATATTGGGTAGTTATTTTGGGCATATTAAGAACATCTCTTTAAAGAAGGGTAAAATAAGGTTACGTTATTATTGAATTTTATTTAGACTACAGGATCCTGATCATTATCATGGCCATCAAAACCAAACTCACCAGACATATGAGCTTTGACGCTTTGCTGAAAAATATGAGCAAAACAACAAATACAGCCTAACATAGATAAAATAGACCACCCATTAGCTTCAGGAGCTACATTTTCAATAGGCTCTAAAGGATAAACTACTCTACCATAATAATCATTTATAAAATCTCTAGCATCATTCACAATTCTAATGTTATCATCCCCCTCTAGTGCTATATTTAGTTGTTGCGCAGCCATTCTTAGCGCTTCCCCCAAAAGGGACCGATGGTGTAATGCTGCATTTCCTAGATTTATTGAAGAATCTTCAGCGGAATTATCTGCTACTTGAGTCTCTCTAAATATTTCATTTAACTTTTTAAGTTCACCTTGTCTTATGTTAGTAGCAATTATAGGCATTTTTTTCTCTTAAAATTTTATAAACACAAACAACTTATTTTGTCTTTAAAACTAAATATATTATTGTTGGCTTGATTTATCGATGAATAATGTAGTATCATTACAAATAGTTAATATATATTACCTTATGTAATTAGTCAAGATTAATATAATTTAAATATTAATGCGTAATATAGAGAATAGAGTTATACAAAATCCCCCTTACACCATAAATAATTAAATAGAATATCTTTGTAAAAGATTAATATCTGGGAGCACTTAACCAAGAAACTTAATCGCTCAAAAGCACTATATATAGTAGAATTTAAAAAAGTATACACAATATATATTATTTTACTGGACAGTTCACGAGTAAGAATTTACAATGGTTTTATGCCTATAATTTTATAACATGAGAAAACAATGACAAAATCTAACGCCAACAAAACAAAAAAAAATAATTCTGTAACAATAAATCCAAAAGCAGATGAGAATTTAACCTCTTTTGGGAAAGCTGTTTTAACTGATAGATATTTACTACCAGAAGAAACTTACCAAGACCTTTTCGCCAGAGTAGCAAATTACTATGGAGATGATCAAGACCACGCACAAAGAATTTACAATTACATTAGTAATTTATGGTTCATGCCTGCTACTCCTGTGTTAAGCAACGGTGGATCAAGCAGAGGCCTTCCTATCTCTTGCTTCTTAAATGAAGTAGAAGATAATTTAGAAGGAATTGTAGATATTTGGAATGAAAATGTCTGGCTGGCATCTAAGGGTGGAGGAATTGGAACTTATTGGGGAAATGTTCGCTCCATTGGAGAGAAAGTAAAAGGAAGTGGAAAAACTTCAGGGATAATTCCTTTCATAAAAGTACAAGATTCAATGACCCTAGCAATTTCTCAAGGAAGCCTAAGACGTGGAAGCGCAGCAATGTATCTCCCTATAAATCATCCTGAAATTGAAGAATTCATTGATCTTCGTCGCCCTACAGGCGGCGATCCAAATCGCAAGGCACTTAATATTCATCATGGGGTTTCAGTAAGCGACGCATTTATGAAAGCTGTTGAAAAAGATGAACACTGGGATTTAATAAGTCCTAAAGATGGAACGGTTATGTCAACCATGAAAGCTCGTGAATTGTGGATTAAACTACTCACCACTAGAATTGAAACAGGTGAGCCATATATTCTTTATATAGATAATGTGAACAACAAAATTCCTGATCACCATAAAGAGTTAGGCTTAAAAGTTAAAATGTCCAACCTATGTAGTGAAATTGTTCTTCCAACCGGAAAAGACCACTTAGGAAATTCACGCACAGCTGTATGCTGCTTATCTTCACTAAACCTAGAGAAATATGATCAATGGAGTATAGACCCACAATTTATAACTGATGTAATGCGTTTTATTGATAACGTATTAGAAGATTTTATACAAAAAGCACCAGATTCTATGGCTAAAGCAAAATATGCTGCAATGCGTGAACGCAGCGTGGGCCTAGGAACCATGGGATTCCATTCATTCTTACAATCTAAAATGATTCCTATAGAGTCGGTAGTTGCTAAAGTTTGGAACAAAAAAATATTCAAACATATCTCTGATGGAGTGAAAGAGGCTTCAAAAATATTAGCAGAAGAGAAAGGTCCCTGCCCTGACGCCAAAGAATGTGGCGTTATGGAAAGATTCACTAACAAAACTGCAATTGCTCCAACCGCATCCATTTCTGTTATATGTGGGAACTCATCCCCTGGAATAGAACCATATGCAGCGAATAGCTTCACTCAAAAAACTCTATCTGGTTCATTTAATGTTCGTAATAAACATTTAACTAGACTGCTTGAAGAAAAAGGAAGGAATAATGAACAAACATGGTCCTCCATTTCCACACATGAAGGATCTGTAGAGCAATTAGATTTTCTAAACCAAGCAGAAAAAGATGTATTTAAAACAGCCCCAGAAATAGACCAACGCTGGTTAATTGAATTTGCCGCAGATCGCACAGACTTCATTGATCAGGCTCAATCATTAAACTTATTCTTACCTGGGAACATAAGCAAAAAAGATTTACATAACATTCATTATTCAACCTGGAAACAGGGAGTTAAGAGCCTTTATTACTGTAGATCTACCTCTATTCAGAGAGCCGACAAAGTATCTCATCAAGTTGAGACCACTGTCTATGACTTTAATAAACCCATAGATAATTCTGTAAACAACAAAACAGCAGATGAGAATAAATACGACGAGTGCTTGTCCTGTCAATAATACTATAATGTCCTCTGGGGGTGATTCCTACCCCCATCTTTTATTATTTCACTCCTTTTAAAAAGAAAGACATTAACCATTTCTTAACAATCACTCTGTAGCATAATAGTTACATAAGAAATAAAGTTAATAATTCCTAAAAGAATATTAGCTAAATAGTATGATTACTCAAAGATTAAGAAAAAACTAATACCAACAACTAAAAAAGGAGTAAAATCATGAAACAAGTGAATGCAACAGCAGAGCAATTAGAAGAATTTGTAAAAGATCATGCAAACGACTTTGAAAAGGCAAAAGATGCTTTTTCTCAGAAAAACTGGCAAGCATTCTGCAAAGAAATGCAACCTGTCCTTAAAAAAGCTGAAGAGCTTGGCATGACAACAAAAGGAACTGCAGAAAAAATATATAATGAAGCCAAAAAAGAAACAGATGGCTTCTATATTAGAGCCTCCCATTTTGCTGCAGATGCCACAAAGTCATTTTCGGATAAGGCCCAAAAAATGGCTAAAAATTGTAGCACTAAAGCAAAAGAATTCTTTTCATCTTTAAAAACCTTTGCAATGACGGTATATAAAGAAACAAAAAAATTGGTGCAAAACCTTACCCATGAAGCCCACAAGCAAGGAAAAAGCTTTGTTGAAAAAATTCAAGATGCTGGAAAAGATCTATTTACAAATATCCGTAAAAGAACTTAAATATATTGTGGGGGTGTTGCCCCCTCCTGCTAAATAACTTAAGGAAAGGACAAAATAAATGAAAAAAACAAATACATTAAAAGATAAATTAGAATCCTTTGTGAAAGATCATGCAGATGATTTAAAAAAAGCAAAAAAAGCCTTTTCCCAAAAGAACTGGGAAAATTTTTGTAAAACAATGCATCCTCTTCTTAAAAAAGCCGAAGATCTAGGTTTGCTAGCTAAAGAAAATGCAGAAATTCTCTATAACAAAACAAAACAAGGAACAGCAGATTTTTATGTAAAAGCATCTCATTTTGCTAAAGATGCCAAAAAACTATACACAGACAATGCTGATGTAATTGAAAAAACATGTAATGATAAAGCAAAAGAATTCTTTGCAGACTTAAAAGAAATTTCAACAGATGTGTTTGAAGACACAAAAATTATGGCACAAGAGATAAGTGATGAAGCTCACAAACATGGAAAACCTTTTCTTAAAAAGATAAAAAACAAATTAAAAAACATATTAAATAGATTATGCAAAAAACTATAATATAGCTTAGACAAAAAACTTCAAGGATCCAGCACTCTTCACTCTAAAAAGCTGTGAAAGCTGGATTCTTAAAAACTAGAATATAGTTTATACCATATCCAGAGCATGTTTATAAAGGTCTATAATCTCTTCTTGCTCAATTAATTTTGCTGTATCCACTTTACGCATACGAACAATTTGCTTTAAGGCCTTAGTATCAAACCCTTGAGCTTTAGCTTCAGCATATACTTCTTTTATATCTTCAAGAAGTACCTTCTTATCTTCCTCTAAGCGCTCGACCCTAGCCATAAATTGTTTTAAATAATCTTTTGAGCTGTTATCTATTACATTAGTCATGTTTTTTCCTTAAAAAATTACTTTGCAAATATTTATCTCAGATAATGAGACGATTTTCAAGAGGATTAATATTAACTTGAAGAAGAAAATAAAAAAGGATAAAATCATTGAAAATAAAACTTACCCTACAAAACCAAAGGAGCCATATGTCTACAAGTATCATAATTCTTGCCGCTGGGCAAAGCACTCGCATGAACTCTAAATTACCAAAAGTTTTACATCCAATAGCTGAGCGCCCTGCTTTAGGGTATATTTTAGACACCGCCACCAGCTCAAATCCCAATCAAATTATTTTAGTTACTTCTCCTGATATGGATGAAGTTAGGGCTTTTGCAGATAATGAATGTAGCGGTATTGCTCATGTAATCCAAGAAAAACCTTTAGGAACAGCTAATGCTGTTAAACATGCCCTTCCGCATCTTGATTCCAATGGAGAAACAATTATTTTATATGGAGACACTCCTTTTGTTACCTCAAAAACCTTAAGTGCGCTTAAAAATAAAATTACATCTGCCGCAATTGTTGCTTTTCATTGTTACACAGAGAATAGATATGGACGATTGGTCACCTATGAAGATGACCTATTAGAAATAGTAGAATATAACGATGCAACACCTGAAGAAAAGTCAGTAACCCTGTGCAATTCAGGTATTTATTCAATAAAGAATGAGCATCTGCACAAGTTCATCCCTCTTATTAAAAATTCCAATTCTAAAAAGGAATTTTATTTGACAGACATTGTAAAACTGATATCTCAAAAAGATATAACTTGCTCAATTATAGAAACAAGCGAAAAAGAAGTTATGGGTTTTAATACCAGAGAAGACTTAAGCAAAGCTCAGGATATTATGCAAGAGAACATAAAATCACTCCTTATGAACCAAGGAGTTAGCATTATTAATCCAAAGAGTTCATATATTGCTTACGACTTTCAGGCTGGCAAAGATGTTACCATATATCCTAATGTATTTATCGGCAGAAATGTATCTATTGGTGACAATGTTCAAATACGTTCATTTAGCCATTTAGAAGGAGTAAAAATTGGACATAACAGCTCTATAGGACCATTTGCTCGCATTCGCCCAAAAACAGAAATTGCATCTGATACACGCATTGGCAATTTTGTTGAAATCAAAAACAGCCAGATAAATAACAATAGCAAAGTAAACCACTTAAGCTATATTGGAGATAGTGAAATAGGTCAAAACTGTAATATTGGCGCTGGCACCATCACCTGTAACTTTGATGGAATAAAAACAAAATCAAAAACTACTATAGGCGACCAAGTTTGTATTGGCTCTAACAGCGCTCTTATTGCACCTATTACCATTAATAACGGAGCATTCATCGCTGCTGGAAGCGTTGTAACTGAAGATGTTGCAGAAGATGAATTATGTATAGCAAGAGCTAAACAAACTGCTATAAAAAAATGGCGCAAATAATTTACGAGACAAAAAATAGGTAAATATTATAAAAGAAGAAAAAAAGAAAAAAAAAACTGTAAGTTTTGCTGAAAAAGATAATGTTATTATATATAACACTGAAAAAAAAATGATGCATTATCCAAACCCTGGAAATATGCATCATGAAGATAAATCTAAAAAAGCTATTATTTTTGATGAAGAAATAGCGTTAGAAAATTTTATGACTAACTTTGTTAAAGAGTCGTCCATAAATTACGCAAATTCATATATAAATTCATCAGCAAAATCAGATAAAACTCAAGAATTCACAGAGATTTTAAATAGAGAATTTAATAAACTTCCAAAAGGCAAAATTTATATAGAGCCTTTTCGTAAGCAAATAGAAGAAAATATGGGTGAATATATAAAAGAAATGGAAAAAAATCTGATTCCTAAAATTAATCAAACTGCCAAGCAAATAAAAAAAAGATCGCAATCACAAAATTCCCAAAAAGAAGTACTTTCCACTATAAGCAACAAAATTCGTAATGATAACAAAGTTTACAAATCCAAATCCGCTTCTTTTTATAAAAAGCTATCACAATTATGTACAAAATTTGGACTGAGTATAAGCTCAGAGTTCTATATGAACAAAAGCCAAGAAATAAAACTAGAGGTTATGAGAACAAAACTATCATTAAATAAAGCATGCGCCTTAGGACCTGCAACGCACTCTTCTGGAAGAAAAAAACAAAATGAAGTGCGTCAACGATAAATAAAGGATTGCAATAGAGAGTTAGATAATTCTTTCTCCTGCTCTTATACTTCTTAATTTCACTGCTGCATCATGATCTAAAATTCTTGTTTCAAAAACTTCTCTTTGATTAAGTAACAGATTTCTAAATTCATCATCTATTCCATCTATTCTATATGTCTTATGTAGCAATCCTGTTACTTCAAAAAGGGCAGCTCTTTTACTATCTTCATCAGAAGTTTTTTCAATATTTTTAATTGCTCTTTTATATTCACTTTGAAATTCTTGTAGAGAAAAATTTCCCTTGCCTCTTCGATGAACAATTTTTTCTGTGTATTCCTGCAGTTCCGCTTCAAACCTCGTATCATTGCTTTGTAAATCAATTACCCTTACAGCATTTATATCACCGCCTCTTGCTGCATCTATTAGCGGAGCAAGTAATTTTGCCTTACCAACTGGTGATATAACTTCTTCAAGTTTTAATACAGTATCATATAATTTCTGATAACTGGCTAAATCTGGAGAATCTTGAACCTTTTTTAGATTTTTTGAATACTCCATAGCTATATCAGGATATTCTTCACGTAATTGCTCAAGATTTTTATAATTACATTTTATCTTAGACATGATCATACTACCTTAACAAGGGATTATAATCATGAGTATAATAAAAACATAGTTAACAAAAGATTAATTTTCTACAAAATTATTTATTCTTAAGTTATAAAAACAACCGAATAATAAATTTAGAACCTCAACAATTCATTTATTGAAGTTTTACTTCTGGTTTTTTTATCCACTTGTTTAACAATAATTGCAGCATATAATGAATGACTACCATCTTTGGAAGGAATACTTCCAGGAACCACCACTGAATATGCTGGAATTTTTCCATAAGTTATTTCTTTAGTTTCCCTATTATAAATTCTAGTAGATTGACCTAAGAAAACTCCCATAGAAAGCACAGAGCCTTCTTCAACAATAACACCTTCAGCCACTTCACTTCTGGCACCAATAAAACAATTGTCTTCAATTATTGTTGGATTAGCTTGCAAAGGCTCTAGCACTCCCCCTATTCCAGCTCCTCCAGAAATATGACAGTTTTTACCAATTTGTGCACAACAGCCAATTGTTGCCCAAGTATCAATCAAAGTTCCATCATCAACATAAGCTCCAAGATTAACAAAGCTTGGCATTAGTACTGTGTTTTTACCAATATATGCCGCTTTTCTAACTATGCTTCCAGGAACAGCACGGATGCCATATTGGGTAAATTCTTCAATTGTCCAATCAGTAAACTTTAAATCAACCTTATCATGATAATTAAAAGGTTCATGCTCCATAATTCTTGAGTTATTTAATTTAAAAGACAATAGAACAGCTTTTTTAAATGCCTGATTCACAACCCAATTAGCGCCATGTTTTTCAGCAATTCTAATTTCGCCTCTATCTAATTGGTTAATAACTTGATCAACGGCATCCTTAGCGAAATTTATCTCACTTTCGCGCTTATCCCATGCTTTGTTGATTACTTTTATTATCTTATCTTCAATCATTTTAATTCCTTATAAAAATACTTTTTAACAACTAATGTTATCATAGCTAAAACAGCCAATATGGATGCCACTGCAAAAGCCGCTACATAATTATATTCATTATATAATATTTCTACTTGTATTGGAATAGTAGTTGTTTCTCCTCTAATATGCCCTGAAACAACAGAAACTGCACCAAATTCACCAAAAGCCCTGGAAAGAGAAAGCAACAGCCCATATAAAATTCCCCATTTTATATTGGGAAGAGTTATGTAAATAAAAGCTTTAAAACCACTTGAACCAAGGGAAATGGCAGCTTCCTCTTGCTCATTTCCTTGTTCAAGCATAATTGGAATCAATTCACGAGCCATAAACGGAAGAGTAATAAATAAGGTGGTAATAACAATAGCTGGAACAGCAAAAACAATTTGAACACCATGTTTATAAAGCCATCCCCCTATTAAGGAGTCAATTCCAAAAATAGACAAAAACATAAAACCTGATATAACCGGAGAAATAGACAGAGGCAAATCAATTAAAGCCATCAAGAAAGATTTCCCAGGAAAATCAAATTTAGCCAAACACCAAGAAGCAGTTACTCCAAAAACTAAATTAATTGGCACTGCAATAGATACCACCAATATAGATAATCTAATTGCTTCCATCACTTCTTCATTATTTAGAGAGTTTAAATATTCAGATATTCCTTTAGAAAAAGCTGTAACAAATACTGTTATTATTGGAAAAACAAAAGCAATCATTACCAATAAAATAGTGCCAATAATAAAAAAAGTTTCAGCAATAGCATTATTAGCATATCTCATGGCGACACCTCTTAGTCACAAGGTTAATACCCCATAATATAGAAAAAGCCATAATCATCATAACAGCTGCAATTGCGGTTGCTTGATTATAATCAAATTGTTCAATCTTACTATATATCAATAAGGATATAATCTCCGACTCTTTAGGAATATTGCTAGCAATAAAAATTATCGCTCCATATTCACTTAACCCTCTGGCAAAAGATAGACTAAATGCCGAGAAAATGGACGGTAGAAAATTAGGTAAATATATTTTACAAAAAACCTTCCAAGGACTGGCCCCTAAGCTATAAGCTGCTGCCTCAATATCTTCATCAATTTCTCTTACAACCGGTTCAATAGTACGAATCGCCAATGGAAGACCTACAAATATTAGAGCCACTATAATTCCAAGATTTGTAAATATAACTTCAATTCCAAGATTTGCTAGAAATTTACCAAACCAAGATTCGCTGTCGTAAAGATTGGCTAAACTTAATCCTGCAATAGCTGTTGGCAAAGCTAGAGGAAGATCAATAAATGCATCGATAATAGGCTTACCACGAAAATTATATCTAACCATACTCCAAGCAATTATTAGCCCCATCAACACATTTATAAGACTAGCAATAAAAGCAGAGGCAATTGTTAATTGATATGCAGCAATAACCCTATCATTAAAAACAGATACAAAAAACTGCTCCCAACTTAAATGTATTGACTGGTAAAATAAATGCGATATTGGAAGAACAACTAATAACAGCAAATAAAACAATGTATAAGCAAGCGATATTTTAAAAAATGGCAGAATACTATATTTCTTATATAACATATATCTTCATAAGATTGTCATTAGAATGCTCTTTATCATAGTAAAATTAGACTATATATTCTATAGATATTTTGACAAAACCTACCTAAGAACCAAAAATTATCAAAAACACAATAAAATATTCAAATATTGAAAATTTTCTTTGCATTTTATAGATATTTTGTATATGTTGTTTGAAAATTAAACATTACAATATTTAAAAGGGACCAAAATGTCTAATCTATTACAGAAATTTGAAGCAGAGCAAGTATCAAAGCTTATCGAAGGCAAAAAATATGATAAATTCTCTGCTGGAGATACAGTAAGAGTAAATGTAAAAATCGTCGAAGGCACAACTGAAAGAATTCAAGCTTTTGAAGGTGTTTGCATTGCTATTCGTAATAGAGGGTTGCATTCTTCATTTGTTGTAAGAAAAATAAGCCATGACCAAGGTGTTGAGCGCCGCTTCCCTCTTTACTCTCCAAGAATTGATAGCATAGTCACTGTAAAACGCGGTATCGTAAGAAGAGCTAAATTATACTATATGCGTGGATTAAGAGGTAAAGCTGCTAGAATCAAAGAAAAATTCTTCCATAACACCAAAAAAGAGAAATAACTACTTATTCATTATAGCCCATAAATTCGAATCATCATTTATGGGCTATATTTTTGTCTGCCCTTCTTCATAAAAAACAACAAACAAAACCAATAATTACAACTTATTTAAAAAGTTTGCTTGTAACATGATTCAAAACATTATATATATTTACAAAAATACAAAAGGTTAAAATCACAGAATATTAATATATATTAACGTCCTATCTTTGGAGAATCAATGATAAATTGTAATGATGAGAACAACATAGAATCCTTTATTGGTAGACAGATTCGTAAACGAAGACATATTCTTGGCATGAGTCAATCTGATTTAGCTAGTAAAGTTGGCGTAACATTTCAACAAATTCAAAAGTATGAAAAAGGCACCAATAAAATTATGGCAAGCAGACTCTATGAACTTTCTAAAATTATGAATGTACACCTTAATTATTTTTTTGAAGAATATAAAAATAAAGAAGACACTACAAATTTTTCATTAAACGAAGAGCAGTCAGAGTTTATATATAAACTTCCTAATTCTTCTCCAGCTTCTCCAGGACAAGATGCTCTAAAATTAGTTAAAGTTTATAATAAAATCCCTAATGACAAGAGCAAGAAAAAGCTATTAGGCTTCTTAAAATCACTTACTGAAGATAACGAATAGAAAAATTGCTTTTTATATAAAAAAGGACTGGAAACTTTAAAAATAATCTGTTATACATCTCTGGTATTGATTTTTACACCACTAATTCCCCGGTAGCTCAGTGGTAGAGCAAGCGGCTGTTAACCGCTCGGTCGCTGGTTCGAGTCCGGCCCGGGGAGCCAACATTTCTTTCTTATACACCTCAAGCAATTGATGATCTTCTTCCTTCAACTCTTTTGGACGATCAGTGCTTTCTTTGCTCTCATGTATTAAACGCTCCACGTCAGTTAATTTAAGAAAGCTGTCTACAAGCTTCACTAAAGCTGCCACTGATTGAGGCTCTAAAATCTCTTGATCTAAACGAGATGAGATACTCTTCTCTAATTTATTGCTTAGATTATAAATATTCCCCCTCATAGCATTGATATCCTCTTCAGGACTTCTAAGAAAACTTAAAACCTCTTCCTTGGAAGGAGCTTCGTGAACCAACATTCTATTATGTGGATTTACTTCGCGCACGGCGCATAGCCGCCTTAACTGATAAAAACCAGAAGATTTATTATAATTCATATTATTTACTTATATTATTTATTAGATTGAAAATATTTAGATGCGATGACCTTATTAGGCCTTTTGATCTAATTCATCATTCTTTTAATGGAAAGTTTTAGTCTCATAGTCATATTATTTTAAAATTACAACCTTTTCCCCCTGTCATTGAAAAACGATAGTTTTCTGAGAATCCAAATCTAATTCTCTAACACAGTAAAGATTGTAGTAGAAACTCCCCCCGTGTCCCAAGGGCAACAGAATTGTATTGTTTTTATTCTTGGAAATACTCCGAAGAATTCATCTCTTTTTTAAGAGCTTTGTTCTTAGATCTGGCATTATCTCTCACTTCTTCTTCTAAAGAATCAGATTTTCTTTCAAAGCTATTTAGAAGTTTCTTTCTCTGAGATTCTGAAGTTATAGCATCAAACAAAGCTCCAGAAGTTGTGTCCAACACCTCATAGCTTTTAGCATCTTTTAACCATTCTGGGGTATTTTTATGATCAACTGCATGCATAACCATATATACAGACCAGAAAACTGCAGCAGCAATCAAGAAACCTCTTAAAATCCCAAAAAATGAACCAATACATTTATCTGCTGCACTTCCAACAAACTGCGAGGTTAGTTTAATAATTTTCGTACCTAAAACGGAAATAGCGACCACTAGACCTATGTAAACACCCACAGAAGCAACAAACCCACAAATAAAAGCACTCGGTATATATTCTCCTAGCAACTCATTCACATAGCTATAGCTTTCAAGGGTAATAATAGCAGAACCAACCCAAGCAAAAAAATCTATAAAGCTTTCAATAAATCCTTTTTTAAAACCAAAATATGTTGAAGCTACAATAATCAATAAGATAATATAATCAAAGTTTCTAAGTTCTGAAAGTTCCATATTTTTTTACTTCTGTTATATGTTGTTTAATAGTATATTAGGGGTAATTTATATATTTTAAAAGAAAATAATGAAAAAGCCAATTATTATAGGGGCTAATTTAACAGGACTATCCACTGCCTTAGCTCTAAGCAGCTTAAATTGCTCTAGTATCTTGGTAGATAAGAGAAACCTAAGTATTCCTTGTAAAAAGGATGGTAGAGCTATTGCATTATCTTATGGATCAAAGCAAATTTTAGAAGAAATAGCTGTGTGGAAAGAATTGTCTCCTTATGCTGGGCCTATTAATGAAATTAGAGTCACCGAACAATATTCTCCCCTCTTCCTCCATTTTGATAATAATGACACTTTAGGACACTTAGTAGAAAGCGATAACATACAAAAAGTTATGTATAGCATAGCTAGTAAAGATCCAAATATTACCATATTGGACAACACAACCTATGAATTAATCGATAATGATCACGATCAAGCAATAGTAAAAATAAATGAAGAAGAATACATAACACCTCTTCTAATTGCTGCAGATGGAAAATTCTCCAATCTGAGGAAACTATGTAATATCAAACATTTCTCACATGACTATAATCAAAAAGCTATAGTATGCAAAGTTCAGCACGAGAAATCTCATAATAATATCGCTCAAGAAATTTTCTTACCTCATGGTCCTTTTGCTATTTTGCCTCTAAGAAACCAAAATCAATCCGGTATTGTTTGGACCGAAACTCATCAAACGGCAGATGCCCTTATGGATATGAAGAAAGATAAATTCAATTACTTCTTAAGAGAAAAATTCACAGATTATTTAGGAAAAGTAGAGTTAATCGGAGAGACAATATCTTACCCGCTAATATTAATTTTAGCAGAGAGATATTATCATAATCGTGTAATGTTAATCGGAGATTCAGCCCATTCTGTGCATCCAATAGCAGGACAAGGTTTTAATCTTGCCATGCGTGATATAGAGTCGCTTATTAAACTATATAGCAAATATGAAAATCTTGGATTGGATTTTGGCTGCTATCAATCTCTAGAAGAATATCAATCTTTAAGAATGAAAGACAATATTAGCATGGCCGCTATAACTGATGGTCTTAATAAACTATTTTCTAATGATAATTCTTCAATTAGCATGCTTCGTAAAATAGGCTTAAGCGCAGTAAACCAAATCCCACCATTGAAGAAATTCTTTATGGAATATGCAATGGCTAAAAAACAAAATTATAAAAACTAGAGTATTTTTTTTATTAATAGATTGCATAAATCTTAACTTGATCTAAAATTAAAGCCGTAATTTATTCATTAAACGCAATTAATTTACATAACAATTATGACTGAAGATGATTTTCAAAAAACAATAGAACAAATAAAAAAAGATAGAAAAAAAATACTCACGGAGCAAAAATTGGCCTTAAAAGATATAATAGGAAATTTTCCTATTAGTAAGAATGAGAAAAACGAAATATTAAAAACCATCTATAGCGAAATAGATTCGCTTAATAAATCTGAATTAAAGCAATTTAAAGAAGAATACTTTCAAAAAGCAGAAGAAGCTGAAAGAAACTATGACGGAAGTAGATTGGAAGTGGAATTGAGCTTCCTAAGAGATGAAATGATCAATAGTCTTAGATCTAGTCAGAATAATTTTCATCAAGAAGTTACCTCTATAATGAATTATGAAGCTCCCCAATATTGCAACCTATATATGAATTTAATGGACACTCATTATCAAAACGCTTTTCCAAGCCTTATTCCTGAAGAATTTAAAGCTGAGCTTGCAGGAAGGCAGTGGCTTACAGAATTAGTTTTTTCATATTAGCTCTCTTTAGATAAAACACCCTTGACAAAATTGCATAATGCATTATCTTAAATTATTAACATTATTTAATTATTTGGGTTTTAATGGACTGTAATAATGAGCCACAAAAATTTGATAACACTTGCAAAGCTATATTTAATCTTAAAGATCATCTTAACAGCTGCATAAATATTGAACCCCAAACTTCCCTTTTAAATCAATTATTTCGCTTTAGTGAATATGGGACCTTGGGAGCAGAATATACATTAAAAGCTCTTAAAAATAGTTTTAAGAATAATGAATTGCTTGACTATGTTATACATCCTCAAAAGATGACTGAAGATGCTCAAAGATTACCTCAAGCAACAGAGAACAATTCTCAAAGCACAGCAAAAATTTTTCAAACCTTATGGATAACTTCAAAAGAAAATCCAGAGCCCATTAACCACCAATTAGAAAATTTTATAACTCAATCAAAAAAGTTAAATGAATATCAAATAGTCATCTGGACAAATATTGATCCTGATAGATTAAAAGAACAGAACCCTAAAGTAACAGAAGAAAATATACAAGTTTATAATATTGCTCACATAACTACCGAATATAAACAACTTCTAGATTTTATTCTTGATCCAAAAAACTATGTTGATAATGTAAGAAGTTTTAATGGCCTCATCATTGATTTAGCCAAAAACATCATCATGGAAAGTGTAGGTGGATTTATAGCAGATCTTAACTTTCAGTTTGACCCTAATTTCAAACAAAGCGGTATACAATCATATGACTTTATAGCCCATTATATGGGTTTTAATATCATTGAAAATGGATTTTTTATAGCAAAGCCTCATCACATAATTTTTAGAGAATTGCTAAATATTCAAGAAGAGATGCTATTTAGCACTGAATGTTCATTGCAAGAACTTAAAGCTATAAATAGTAATAAGGAAGGTATCTTCTCAATGATTCCGCTCATGATGGCTTATTTAAAATATAACAACCTAGAAGGAAATATAGATGCGCTCACACCGCATGATTTATGTTTTCAAGAGCACCATATAGCCAATATTAAAGCACATGAATCCATATATCATAAACTAGAAAGCAATGACCCTGCTGAAGTTAAAGAATATGCAATTAGTTTAGTCAATAATATTAATTATGGAATCTGTTTTAGCAGCATAATAGAAGAACCAATTGGCATAGATTATCAAAGTAGATCTTGGGAATTAGCTGAATTATAAGATTAACTCAACTTCTTCCTTGCTTAATATAATCAGAGAAATATTAACGCCAATAACAGCTAGTTATACCAATATCCTTAACTATATTCTTAAGATCATGACGGTTTGTTTTTTCTTGTTGCATAACTTTATCTATAAAATCATACATACTTTCTTTTGAATAAATTGACCTCTCTGTCAGATCTTGAAATTCTTGACTTATCATATATGTCCTTCAAATTTATCTGGAATAAAAATATAAAGCGCTACTAAACCTGTCATTATCATATAAGCATCTCTCTGTTCAATAACCTCATATTGATCCATCCAATAATCCAATCCCCCTAGAAACCAACTTTCAGAAAGCAATTCCTCATATTCCTCCATCAGTGAATCCTCTGAATTTGATTCTAATAGCTCTTCTAAAGTAAAAAGCAACCCATAATCATCCTGGTAAGTTACTGAACTCAAGGGAGCAGTTTCTACTGAATTATCTTGAGCCCTAACTAAATCATAACTCCTTCTTATATCATTATTTAAATCAATCAACCCATCATAATGCCTTCCGTCATAAGCAACATGATATTCTCTATGGTAATCTGCTCCCCCCCTAGGAGAAATAGAATAAGTATTGCTTCCATGATGGATAACAAACACTATTCTAATATAATCAGATAATGCTTGAATAACTGGATGATCAGCTTCTTCTCCTTCAACTCCTAGCCTATCTATATACCAATATAAATCTTCTCTAGTTTCAAAGAAGGGTATAAACTCATTTGGATTATACAGCATAAATTTTACGGCAGTACCCCTTAACCTTAAAGCAGCTTCATTTAAAGAATCAGAATCAAGATCATTAAAAATACTGCTAGCCAAAGCTGTAAAAAAACAATTTCCGTCTCTTGGAACTTCATGCAACTCATAACCTTGAGCTCGAACAGCCGCAACAATCGGTTCTCTAATCTCTGCATAATTATCCATAGATTGCTGAAAAATAGCCACAATCTCCCGATCACCTTCATCTATTTTACTAGCATTTATTTCAGCATAAATTTCCTCTTCTATTTCTTCACCAGCACCTCCCAACTCTTTTATCGTTAACAACATAGCTTCTTGTTGATCTGCACTTAAGACATCCTGATTATATAACTTAAGTAAACTTTTTATAAATATTGATGAAAGACTCACATTATAAAAACTATCTTCACATAAAAGAGTTTTTAAAGATTTATAGGATTTTAAAATCATCAAATATAAGCTTCTAGCCAATAAAGCTGGAGAATTAAATAATAAAAAACTATTAATATGATATCCTTCATATATAATAAGTTCTTTTCTCTCTAAAATATCAATCACTAAATTATTTGCTCTGCTACTTAAAGCTTGCTGAAGAATTGAATTACCAAGATAATTAACTGAGTTAACATCGGCTCCAAATTTTATTAAATATTTTGCTATAGCATGACGTTTCTTGATGAAAGCATAAGATAATGCCCCATAACTTATACTAATCTTTTTATGCGGTAAAATTTCATGAATTAGGTCTGGCCTCTCACTAAGCATTTCCTCCACAACTTTAAATTCATTTTCTTCTATAGCTTTAAAAAAATTATAAATTCTTTCTTCTTGAGCTTTTAAAATTTTATAAATTCTTTCTTCTTGCTCAGGGAGTATCAACTGTCTTTTCATAACTATATTACTTTTAATAAAAAATTAATAATATTAACTACAAAAAATATCATTAAAACGCAAATAATTTCTACTAAATAATCTATATAAACTATTTATTAACCTTCTCTGTTTATAATATACTTATATAAATAAAGGCATATAAAACAATGAAACAATCTTCCTCAGCTCAAACTAATTATGAATCATTACAAACTAACAGAAAAAATGCTCTTGAATATGCAGAATCTATAGCTGCCAGCACTCCCTCAGAAGCAACAACACCTATGCTTCCTGAAACTCTTAACTCCATGGAAGATCTGACTTCTGCAATTAAAATATTAGATGAACAAAAAGATAACAAACTAGGCATCACCTGGTATGAGGATGATAAAGGCAATAGGATTAGGGATGCACGTAATGTTACCACAGATAATACATTACTAACAGCCGATGCTGGAGAAAAATATGCTATGCAGGTTTTAAATGAAACCAGAGGAGGCATATTACTTTTAGAACAATCAGATATACCTGAAGCTCAAAAAGAAGAGGGAAAGGCTAGATTGTTAATGGTTGCAGAATCTGCACTTAGTGAGAATATGGATGAATTTCCATCTAAAATTAGAAGCTATAATAACGCCTTGCTTGATGTTCTAAATAATGCTGGTATAGAAAATAGCGCGGAAAAACTCAATTTTGCTAAAGAGGTTGCTAATTTCCAAGATGATCATAAGCATATAATCACTTTAAATAGGGTTGCAGATAATAAAGGTGAGAAGCATACTGTTATTGAAGCTGATGTGATGCTAAATGGTCTAACTGATGAACAAGAAACACAATATAACGCTATAGCACAAGCTGGTGACAAAGTAGTTTCTATTAAAAGTGATAAAACTTCTGCTAATAAAAGTGATAAAACTTCTTTGAAATCTCGCATAGCAAAAACATTAGGAGTTAAGCAAAAAGATAAAGATAAATATGCCTGGTATAATGAATTACCTGAACACAAACGAAAACTTATTAAATCTGTTGCCTCAGAAATTGCCGCAGGCAAAAAAGTTATACCATCCCAATTGCGTGAATTTATAGGAATTAGAAATGGATATGAAAAAACTACAGCAGTAATAGAAGGGAAAAAAGCTAAAGTTTTAACTCAGAATATTCATTGTGGTGCTCCAGCATCAAAAAACAAACAAGGGAAGGAACAAATCACTCAAGAAAATATTGAGCAATTGAAAGGTTTCACAAGTAATAAAAAACTAAATCTAAACATCCTAACAAGCACAACCACATTAAGAGATGAAAGCTGGATTAGCAAACAACTTAATAAATCCTCAAAGAAAATAAAAGGAATTTTTATAAGCAGTTCACCCATCAATAGATTCAGATTATGGACAGCACCAACTAAACAAAAACACTTCAAACAAGCTTTAGTAAAAATTGGTAAAAAATTAAACAGTTCTAGTCATTCTAAAAAAACTTTAAACCTTCAAAAATATCTTAAAACTGGCAAAGATGCTTTATTAGAAGGTGCAATCAAGGAAATAGAAAGTTTAGATTCAGAATTACAAGTTGGTCTTAAGGCTGCAGTTAAAACCAGAGAACACTTAAGTCATCCCAATACAAGAATGGGTAAAAATGAAAAAAATAGTAATGTTGAGATATCTGCAAATATGCTAATAGTGGACACTTCTCTAAAAAACGACCAACAACTAGGTTCTATTTTTGATCAAAACTCTAAAGAGGAACTAAAAAACATTATAACTTTCTGTAAAAGCGGTAAAGATAGAACTGGACTAGTTATGCTGAAGGCTAGTAATTTAGCTGCAAGCTATGAGTTAGATTTAGATGAATCTCAATCACAAAAATGTTTAAAAACCCTCGCTGCAGGGAATCACACTCAAGAAATGGCAGGAATCCAAGGTGGCTCAACAGGATGCCACTCCATTAAAACTAGCGGTAAAAAACTTGGAGTAAAAGGTGAGTTTGTTTTGAACCCACATGATGAACAAGCTATAGAAGGTGTAATTAATCAAAAATCCTCAGGATTTAATAGTAAAATCAAAAAAGCAAAAGATAAAGCAGAAAAAGAAGTTGCTAAATTTTTAGTTGAAGATCAAACTCCTGAAAAAGTCGACACAAAACAGAAAAAAGTTATTGCAGAGCAACAACAGAAGAAGCAAGCAGATCAAAAGCAAGTGGTTACTACAGCTAAGTTATCTAAATCTGATAAAATAGTAAACACTCTTCAACAACAATTATCAGGAACATCTCAAACACCTACTATAACAAGAAATACCATACCATATAAAAACCGAAGCCCCTCTCGCTCTCAATAATCAAGAAGCATAAATATTTGCCTCTGCTTCTCGTCTTTTTACTAGCCCTGCAAGAACCATTCCTCCTGCATATACCCAGCGCATGAATTCTTTTGGTGCATCTTGATGCTCTTCTCGATTCACCTTTTGTCTTAAGGTGGATCTTTGTAAAGCTGCCCCACCAAGATTGAAGGTAAAAGAAACTAAAGCATCAAACTGCCCTTGGGTTAAATCAACTTTTATATTACGTTTAACTGATTTCTCAGCCATATATATATCTTCTGCTAAGAGTCTATCCGCATCAGCTCTGGTTATGCTGTGTATATTTTTATCAATAACATGTCCATAACCTATGGTTTTATAACCTGCTGGGCATGTATAAGTTTTAAGGCTATATCCTTCAAAAGATTTAATTAACTGAACTCCTCTTTCTGAGATATGCATTTTATTTCACCTTTAATTTAGTAATAGCCCTTTGACCAAAATAGAAACTTATGATCCCAGCGAAAATCGCCTGATCGTCTCCATTCCATAAAATAGTTATAATATCAGTTATATTAAGACTATGCTCTATAAGCCTATATTGTAAAATTTTAATAAAGCTATATATTCCAAAAAATGCATAAGCCAGAATTGGCCGCACTGTGCCATTTAATGCATCAACCCAATATACACCTGTTTTGTAAGTTCTATATAGAGCCTTGGCTTCCTCAGCATATCCAGAAGATTCCACTTCTTCTAATCGATTATTAGATTTCAATTTAAGCAAACGCATTTGATATTCCAGCAATAATACTTCATGATTTTTATCACTCTTATCAACGAAATATTTTAGCACTTCTGGAATTAAAGAACTAATAAAGCCTGCCAAAGAGGCAAGTAATGTTATCATGCTTTTCTCCTATGATTTAATTATTAAAATTGTTATGACTCTTTGTTTGGTATATCCTAGCAATATTTTCCTTCCAAAGATCAGGCAAACGTTGCTTCACCACTTTTCTTGTCTGTAAATAGCTATGGATAATGATGATTTCTGGGTTGGTTTCTACAACCACAGCCAAATGCTGGGGCCAGTTATTTATTCTTATTAAAAGAATATTCCCTAAAGAGACTTCATCAGTTGACTCCAGCAATAAATCCAATTGCTCTAATAATGCATCGGAAGTTAGTAACTTAGGATATACTTGTTGATCATAATTTTTAAGATTTTCACCAAATTTAGTTTTTAATCCTAAACCTATAATGAGCCCCAGACAATCACAACCACCTTTTCCCTCCGAGGATATCTTCACCCTTCCCTGATGCTTAAACCTGGTTCCAAGCCAAGAATGGGCCTCTTGTATAATTTCTGTATATGGCATTTATTTAAGAATTTTTAGATAGAGTATATCCTCCAACAGGACGCTGGAGGATAAGTTTTTAAGGTAGGAACTATTATAGTTCATCAACAACAGCTGAAGTATCACCAACAACCACTGTTTCTTCTTCCACTGGAGTAACAACTTCTTCAGCTATAACTTCTTCAGTTTCTGTTTTGTCTTCAGCAACTTCTTCCACTGGAGCATCTTCCGCTGGAGCTACAACTTCTTCAGTCTCTGTTTTATCTTCAGCAACTTCTTCCACTGGAGCATCTTCCGCTGGAGTTACAACTTCTTCTTTTAGTTCTTCTGTATTTTCTTCTAACATTTGATCTCCTTTTTTATTAATTTTAAACATTTACTCATAACTTAATAATTGTTACGAAAAAACATATTAATAAAACTATTAGTTATATGCAAGAAGTTTATGCCTGCTTGGAATATAGGGTTCTCCTCGAAAATTAATTGCATTACTAAATTTATAAATACATTCATGTAGTGACTTATTGCAACCAGCAATAATTATATATTTATCACCTATTTGAATTTTTTGACTAATAACAGAATCAATAGATATTTGATGCTCTTGAAATGAAGATACATTATATTTTTTTCCTTTATTTTCTCCTGAAGTGAATTCTAACACCCCTTGACTAAAATAATCATTAGGTTCGTTTCTTGAAGAATCAATAAATGAATATCTATCTATTAAAGCTGTCACTTCCCCAGAAAAACTATAATTATCCTTATTAAGCTTACAATATTGGTCAGCAAATTCAGCTCTACAATTAGGAGAATAACATTTTCCAATTAAGTTATTAGTCTTAGAACTCAAAGAATTTATAGAAGCTGTAAACTTATTATCATTATATGATATATCACCTATCCAGCCAGTTTTTAGAATATTCTTTTTATCATTCTTAATTACAAACAACTCTATATAACTGTTAGAAAAATTTCCTGCAGTTATAGACTTTTTTGTAATCAAATCACCATCAATTATTCCCGATATACTAAAATTATCTTCCGATAACTCATTACTGCTAACCACAGTATTGGGAGTGAAATAACTCCCTGATCTATATCTTTCGTTTTTATAAATCACATCCATATCTGAATCTGTAAAGCATAGTAGCTTTCCTTCACTCATCTGCATACGCAAACAAGTGACCATATTATTATTCATAATCCCTCATAAATTAAAGATTGACAAAACAATTATCCAAAGATAGTTTAGCGGCATCATAAGTTACTTATAAAAAAACATCATGACTAAAACTTTAAATCCTCAAATAATTAGTATTCTAGAAAATGCAAGAACCGCAGAAGATGCAATATCTTCTCTCAATTCTTTAGCAAAAGAAAATAAAGAATTTTTAGAAGTTAGAATTCAATCATTTGAGGCTTTTATTGCTCCTCTTCTTTCTTTATCTGTTGCTCCCTTAACATTATTTTCAATTAGCACATTAAATGTTGCTAACCGCATTGGATATAAAATGTTTTTTAAAGAGATCATAAATATAGATGGCTATGTAAAAAAACTAGACTATATTTATGAATATGATGGCCTAAATTCTTTAAAAGCATCTTTGATCCTTTTGGGGGTATCTGCTTTACATAAAACAGCATCATTAACATTGCAATCCATACAATATCTTTTCCGTGATGAGGCATTAATAAAAGACGCTGCACACACAATAGAATGTTTAAACTCTTTGCCTTCTGACTCGAATGATATTATTGAATTCTGTGGTAATGATGGAAAATTTTATATATCTGAAGAACTCTAAAGCTTCACCTCAATAAGAGGAATCTCTTGGTGGCTATAAACCCCATAATTCTCAATTGAAGCTGATAGATGATCCGTATCAAAGCGCACAGCCACATCAAACTCTCCTTCCACTCTAATCACCACATCTTTTGCAGGAGCCTCTGGAAAGCTAATAATTCCATTACTACTATTAACAATAGGCTCCACTAATTCATCATTAGCATAAACTTTAATTGTATCAATAATAGGTTTATAAATTTTTCTAGTGGCTGTATAGGAACCATAACGATAGTTTTTAATTATCTGGAAATCTTTTATTTCTCCGTTTGCTACTGCAATTTGCTGATTATCTATTTTATAATCTAACCAATCCTTAAAGCGGAAACCAATGGCCCTGCCCTGGCAAAGACGAAAGAATCCTAATAAATAATCTAATTGTTCTTTATTCTTTATGGCTGGAGCTAAATTATACCGATTTCTAGCAGAATACCAATTAATATTGCGCTGCTCGAACCCACTGCTACTAGTTACCACATCAGTAAAAAACTCAGGTCCACCAGTGGCTCCATAAGCAATATCCACAGGAAATTGAATTTCATGAAATAAAATTGAAGACATACACATCTCTTATATATTAAAAGTTGACAAGTAAGTTAACTTATGTTAGTTTTTATGTACAAATAGTTAATTAGTTAATTTAAGGAGGGGTTTTTATGGTAGAGATAAATTATAGTTTTTTACAAGACGCCATATGCTCTGACTCAAGCATAACAGATAAAATATTGGCAGAGGTTACCAAACAGCTAATAAAGAAAACAGCAGAAGTTGTTGTTAAACAAACATTTGAAACAGCACCTTATGTTATATCATATGTTGGAGATACTATAAAAAGTAACTACACATATTACTTTGGCAATGAAGAACCTGTAAAGGAAGAACTATGCGGAGTAACAATTGAACACGATGATCACTCTGGAACGATTGGATAAGAAAAGTGGAGGATTATCTTCCTCCACTTGCTAGTGATTTTCTTTTTATTGTACTAACTCTTAAAGACTAAACTAAATACTGCTTTTAAGCATCCAGAGAGATTTTTCATGCACAGTCATTCTATCCACAACCATACCTATAGTAACCTCATCTCCTACATCTTGAGCAGCCACTAAAGCCTTCTTTAGAACATCAATAACAAGCATTTGTCCACCACTTAAATCCTCTAACATTTCTTTGGGACCAAGCTCTCCATCACCATCTCTTATGATTGACAATTTATCAAATGCTTTAAAACTTCCAGGAGCTTTATCACCTAAAGCTCGAATACGCTCAGCAATATCGTCAATAGCCGTGCTTAATTCATCATATTGCTCTTCAAATAACAAATGCAAACTCTTAAAATTAGGCCCTGTTACATTCCAATGGTAATTCTGGGTTTTTAATGCTAAAGCATAAGAATTGGCTAAAAGTGATTTTAAGTTTTCTATAACTAATTTATTACTCATAATATTTATTCCTTTAACTAATAATTGATGATATTTACAGAATATATTAATTAACCAGCAGCATCAACCTCTCTGTTATGAGTATGCACTAATTTTCATCGTACCTTATCACCTTTCTTAGAAAATACTTTCTTTTTTAAATTAGAAGCAGATTTCATTACCTTATCAACAACTCCTGTCATTTGATCACTGCGAATAACTCTACCTAACATTTTCTGCGTCTCTCTAAGCTCCTCTCTAGTTTTACCAGATACTTCTCCACCAAACATTCTAGCTAATCTATCTTTCCTAATTTCTTTACCCAATTCCATTTGCATTTGTTTAAACGCCTTTTTATACTCTTTCTTTTCTTTTGAAGTAGCTTTCTTATAATTTTCTTGTAGAAAATTCTCTTTCTCTTCTAAAGCTTCCTGATGAACTTGCTCCATTTCTTGAATCCATTTTTTTCCTTCGTCACTTTCTTGCAAGAACATCATAGGAGTTGGTGTTTCTTCAGGTTCATAAAGAAAGTGCTGATGCTGATTTAATAGTTCTTGCTTATCTTTTTCACTAAATCCTTTAAGCACAGTACTTATTACAGAAAAATTTTTATCTAAAGCCGCTTTATGAAGAAGAGTATTTTCACCCTCTATCCACTTACCCATTAATAACTCTTTTCTATCTTTTAAATCCAATCCCTCAAGCATGCACCATATTGTTTGGGCGTCTTTTAAACCAGCAGCAATATCAACAGGACGAGAACTCAAAAGATTACGTTGACTTAATAACTCAATATTCTCTTCTGATGTATTATTTTTTAAAATATCTTTTATTACTTTTTCCTTACCATGCATAGCAAGATAATGAAGAACAGAGCTTCCAAAATAGTCTGTTTCTTTTAATAATTCCATCTTCTGTTCTTTTGAGGAAAATTTTTGAAGAATAGTTTCTATTATTTTATCACTTATATCTTCTTCACTACCTGCTAAAATATGTAACAATCCTCTTCCCATTCCCATAACATCTCTTGGTTGCATTAATTCTGCTTTCAGCTCATCTTCATTAAAATTTTCAAGAGCTTCTTTTACTTTTTCAAGATCTCCTTGCTCAATACCTGTATGAAGAAGATTTAATTTGTTTGTGTATTCTTCATTAGCTTTAGATTTAGACATAATAATTTACTCCTTAATTTATCAAGCTTTATCTTGATTTTCCTTTTAACAACTTCTTTTTTAAATTAGAAGCTGATTGCACCACTTTATCTATAACCCCTGTCCTTTGATCACTACGAATAACTCTACCTAACATTTTCTGTATTTCTCTAAGCTCTTCTCTAGTTTTATCAGAAAACTTACCAAATTTTCCTCTTGACCATCTGGCAATTCTATCCTGCCTAATCTGCTTGCCTAAATCGGCCTGTTCCTTAATATAACCAGTTTTTTGAATCTTTTTTTGTTTTTTTATACCTTTTATCTTGTCTTTTAAATCAGTTTTTCTGCGGGTATCTTCCTTAATCTGCAAATTCTTAAGCTGATTCCCTACCCCGAGCTTATTCTTCGTTTCATCTGAAGGAGATATGTTAAACAATATATCCCCTTCTTCATCTCTAGATCTTCTCGCTTCCTCTTCCTTAAAAACGCTCTTAGCATCATCAATTTGAGTATTAAAATTACTTATAGATTCTTTTAGATTTTTTTCTCTCTTTTCTATCTCTTCCTGAAAATCTTGTTTTCTATCTCTTTCTATTTCGGTTTGGTCTTCTTTTTTCTTTCGAGCAGCTTCTTTATAACCTTCATCCACTTCCTTTGAAGTTGGAAAGTTATAATCAAGGGTATCTTCCATATCATCGAAAGTTTCATCTATATCGCCATTTTCTTTTTTCATACTGTCTTTTTTTATAACTGATTAATATGTAATAAAGCTTTATTGTATATAGATATGATTAAGAAACTATTAATTTAATGAGCTGCTCTTCCTTGATAATTAAAAATGCTTCTTTCTTCTTTATCAACATCATGCCCAACACTGGTTACTAAAAACTCTAGCTCCTTACCAATTAATTGATCACTAATGGCTAGTTTCTGTAAATTATTATCTAATAGAACAAATTTCTTATTGCCAGAAGTGCTGCTACCAAACATTTCCCGCTTTATTCCAGATAATTTATATCTTCCCCCACTTAAAAACTCAGCCCTAGCAAATTGGATCACTTCATCACCAATCACCGCTAAATTTCCAAATCTTTCTAATTCTTTAGGGGTGATACTACTTAATTCTCCGTTAAATAAGGTGAGTTTTATAAATTCCTCAGATTCCTCTTCAACAACTCCTATAGTAGCATTATGGCTAAAACATAAGCTAGAACCATCGGGGCAAGTAACCACTGCTCCTCTCCAATGGATATCACTTCCTATAACACCTATATACACCCCAAAAGGAGCTACTTCGTAAGGAAGCTTAGGTAAATCCAAAATAATCAACTCTGTATTACCAGGATCAAAATGCTCCTTAGATAATAATATATTCTGCTTAGAAGAGAAGATTTGTGCTTGTTGTTGATAAATACTAGGTCTAATACTAATAGCAGTAACTTTAATAACTTTTCCCTTAGTCACATATAACTTCACCACTCGCATTGATCTAAGCTCCTCAGCAAGTTTCAAGAAGATAACATCATTAGGTCTAATTCCTATATATTTTGAATTAAGGCTAAACTGATAAATAAACTGGCCTTGATACATCTCCTGCAAGGTAATATCAGCAATGGTTTTAGCTCTTTGTGGATCAATAATAATCGGTAAATGAAGATTCATAGCCTGTCCACTAGATCCACAATAATTACTTGCAAACTCCACTGACGCCTGGTAATCAAACATATAATTAAAATAATGCACTGCAATATTTTGAGCAAGATCCAAAGGATTGCACTTAGTAATACTTAAAGCATGATTAGGTTTATCAACATCAACAACCAATTCATCTTGGTCAATAGATAGCACATCGCGATTCATCCTTTTTACAAAGTAAAACTGACCATTAGCTTCATGACTGTCAAATAAATAACTTCTTTTCAGTAGATTAAGGATATCTTTTGAACTATCTTGATTGCTAATAACAATTCCATCGACAAGATCAGATAATTCCTCTGCTCTAATTTTATCTAAAGATATTCCTGATCTTACGCAGATATCCTGCACTACTGCCTGAAGGGTCGTTAGTCCAAGCTTTCCATTCACCCAATGCCCACGAGACCAACATCCTCCATCTGTCCATACTTTATCTAAGTCCGGCCAATATGGATAAGGTCTTGCATCCCAAGTCCAAATAAACATATTTTCAAGAAACTCACTATTTCTCCAATATTTTTCACTGGCAGATAAAGCCTGTCTTTGAGCAACAAAATCCACTCTACCATTAGAATGGATAGGAAAATTGCTCTCAGTACTATCCGGACTATAAAACACATTAGGCTGATTAGAAGCCAGTTCCACAGAGGGAAAACCTAATTCAGTAAACCAAATCTTTTTCTGCTTTGGTCTCCAGTTAGTTTTAGATCCATCAGGATTAAAGTGCTCATTCTCCCACCAATACTTAATATTTTTCCAAGCATAAGCTGGGCTTAAGGGCTTTTTATTAAGCTTCTTATCATCGCTATAATAATAATCATACCCCTCTCCTGACTCCCAGCCCTTAATGATCTTTTCTTCGTCATAAAAAACCTTTGTTGAATTAGTTAGAGGGAAATAAGCATCAATACCTATAAAATCTATATAATCACATGCCCATAATGGATCTAAATTATACCAACCACCATCTGTGTGATGATATTCACTCCAATCAGCCGCATAAGTTACCTTAACTTTATCTCCAACAATATCCTTAACCTGTCTTGCTAAATCAATCAATGCATCCACTGCCGGATATTTATTATCTTTATCTTTTATTTTAGTAAGACCAATCATTTCTGAACCAATAATAAAAGCATCAACTTTATCTTTCACAAGCTTAGCATAATGGATAATGAAATTATTATAACCTTCTGGAGAATGGAAGAAGTTATTAATTCCTGATGGAGAACCAGTAATTCTTCCTCGCCAAGGTTTATGTGGCTGATCCACTAAAAGCATTGGATAAAACATTATCTTATGCCCACGGTTTTTAAGTTCATCTAAATATCGTAAAATTGATAAATCATTACTAGTGCCACCATATATCGGATTAGAATATTGATTTTTACTGATTAAATGAGCAGAATCTCTGTTATATTCCCCCACTTTCCATTGATCCGGCACAGTGGATCCTTCTTTATATTCAACCCCAGGAAGGATTTTAGCCCCAGAAGCATTTATAGTATTGGTATACCAGCTAATAACTGGCGCCACCCATTCTAAATTAGGGCATGTGTCTTTCAATTGATCTAAAGCCACTAAAGAATCAGCTTTCCCTTCTCTATTATTCTGATTTACTTTGGTCTTGCGAAAATTAAAATGACCAAATTTAGGATTATAATTTCTGGGGGCCTTTGACTGAACCTGGGTATCATAAACAAATTCCCCAGATCCTGGAATCATCACCATTGATTTTATTCTTTCTTCCAATGGCTTTTCTCCACCAGGAGAACTCACCTTCAATTTACGTCTCACTTCAAAGAGAAAACTAGGAATACGATTAGCAAATTCTCCTAAATTCAAATTCTCAATAACAATATAACTGATTCCCCTAAAAGCTGGAGTTCTTCCATATCCTTCAATTGCCTCAATTAACGGATCTGGATTCTGGCTTTCACCACCATTATAAAAGCGATATACAGACTGGCATGGGTCAATCAACTGATCATCTGCCCACACTCTTAGAATTTCATTAATTTCCCCTTCAGCAATCGCAATAGCCAAAGAAATGCTATAATGATACTCTGAAGACACTAAAACTTTTCCACCAAATTTACTTCTTCTTTGATGATGATCTCGTCTTTCTTCCTTCATTTCACTGGCCCAAATGATATTTCCAGCTAATTTAACTTTGCCATATACAATAGGAATCATCTTGCCATAAGTTGCTGTCTGCATAGTCACTTCAGATAGTTTATGACCTATTTTAGGAATATACTTTTTCTTAAAAAATATCTCATTATCCACCTCCAAGCCAACGCTAGTACCAATTCCTTGGCCTATAGCAGCCCCGAAAGGACCGCCTAAAGAACCTCCTATTGCTCCTCCAACACTTGATAAAATTACTGAACTCATATGATTCCAACTCTTAAAAAAATAAATAATATTAATGGACTAATTGCTAGATTCTATGTATCTTTATCTACATTATTTAACATAACTTAAAGGTAAATATATGAAGATAAATGCAAACTCTATTAGACTTGGCACTGTTTTAGAACATAAAAACCGTTTATATGTGGTAGTTAAAAACCCAGAACATACCCAACCAGGAAAAGGTGGAGCTTATGTTCAGGTGGAAATGAAAGACATAAAAACTGGCACTAAGCTAAATGAGCGCTTCAGTTCTTCAGAATCTGTTGAAAAAATTCGTTTAGATGAGAAAAAATATCAATTCCTATATTTTGAGGATGATAATCTAACTCTAATGGACAATGAAACTTTTGAACAAATCCTTATAGACAAAAAACTTTTAGGCGATCAGCTGGCATTTGTACAAGATGGAATGGAAATTACACTCGAACTTCATGAAGAAGAAGTTATCAGCGCAGCTGTACCAGAGAAAATCACCGCCACAGTAGAAACAACTGAACCGGTAATTAAAGGTCAAACCGTAACCTCCTCATTTAAGCCGGCTATTTTAGATAACGGCGTGAGGGTAATGGTTCCACCATTTGTTAATATTGACGATAAAATAGTTGTTAGAACAACTGATTGCACATATTTAGAAAGAGCGAAATAATTATGAGTACTAACATCTCCCATCAAGTAAAATTAATCAATGATGCAATCCATGAATCTGCTCGTTTTATGCAGAGAGACTTTGGAGAAATAGTTCAATTACAAAACTCTAAACGTGGAGTAAGTGACTTCACTCATAAATGCTATTCTCGCTTGCAAAATAAATTGATTAGCGCCTTAGATCAAAGACGCCCTAATTATGGGATTATTTTAGCCAACGAAACCACCCCAAAAGATGAATATTTCTTTTGTATTGAGCCAATATCTGGCATAGATAACTTTCAAAAAGCTATTCCTTTCTGCGCAATCGCCATAGCTTTATTTAAACAAGAAAAAGGAATTATAGAGCCTCAAGCTTTAAGTATTCATAACCCTATTCTGCGTGAAACATTCTATTGCGGCAAAGGGATTGGATCTTGGTTTGAAAATTACAATGAAACCAATGTTCCAAAATCCAGAATGCGTGTTTCAAAACAAGGAGACGTTGTTAATGCAATCACCTCAGCTCCTTTTGAGATAGATTTAACATTAAGCCGTCGTCTTGGTTCATCCCTGCTTGAAATGGCTTATTTATCATGCGGTAGAGTAGATCTAGTGATTCACAAAGCTGAAAGCCTGCTCACCCAAGCAGCTTTCCTAATGGTTCGTGAAGCTGGTGGACATGCCGAAGAAAAAGATAATAAATACTTTGCCTGCAATAATAACTTGCTTAAATCAGCATCTGAAATTTTTAACAAGCATTATTACGCTGATGAGTAAACACTCAAAAACCACTCTCTCCAGTTTCGTAACCTAAGAGGTCTTTCCACCCCTTTCGTCATTGCAAGCACCTTTTCACCCCTTTCGTCATTAAAACCTCTTCCCTCTTTCGTCACCTAAGAGCGCTTTTTTTTAAAGCGCGTGGCAATCCATTCGTCTCGCCTTAAGGGATTGCTTCGTCGCTAACACTTCCCTCGCAATGACGGACGGGATACTAACACTTCCCCCGCAGTGACGGACGGGATACTAACACTTCCCTAACAATGACCGAGCTATTAGGTCTTAACACCTAATTCACCACCTACCACCACGAATGGCTCTACCGGCAGCTTTCTGTTGTTTTCTTAAAACATCTCTCTGAGTATCATTTACTTCAAATACTTTCTTCTTCACGGTATGCTTTGAGAGAAAATTTGCCATCCTCTTAGCAACATTTTTTGCATCTTCAATAGCAGACTGCTTAGTATGATTAGCTCTTATTTTTTGTCCTATCTCTTTTTGCGCCTCAATTAAAGCCGTTCTTAATTCTGCCTTATGCTCTGCCGGAACTATTTTAAAAATATTTTGTCCATCTTTCCCTTTAACATCTGCATGAGCTCCGTTTATAACTAGTCTTTTCGCTAATTCAAGATATACGTCTTTGATATTTTTCTGCCCCTCATTCTTTTTCCAAGCCTCAGCCACTTGTACTAATGGAGGAGTTTCTGCTGTTTCTGGAGTAAAACTCACCCCCGCCTCACTTAGTTTTGGTAGCAATTCTGTAACTCGCTCGGGTGTTAACTTCTCATTATTAAGAATTCTAGTTAAAATTGGTCCTTTGTTACTAACATCATATTCTCTTATAGCATCCCTATCAGCTTTTTCTAAAGCACTTGAAAAGTTACTAATAGTACCTTTACCGTACAACTCCTTATCTCGCAATTTTCTCTTTACATATTCTTTACTTACATCATCTTTTTTATTTAAAAATTTATCTAAAACGTCTTTTGTTGCTTTTTCATTTTTCTTTTTCGCAGCCTCTGCAGCTTTTTTCTCTGCTACCACTCTTCTTTCAACTTTTTCTTGATTATGCTTTTCTAATGCTTCAGGAACACCACCCTTAACACCTTGTTCCACCAATACTGGCAGCAACTCTTGTGAATCTCTTCTTAGATTAACTTGATCAAGTAAACCAGATGGATTAAAATTTACTCCTACTTTTTTTAATGCAGGAAGAATACTTTTTAACTGTTCTTTTGTAAGATTTTCCTCACCAATAATTCTTGTTAAAATTGGCCTTCCCATACCTTTATCATATCGTTGAAGAGCTTCTTTATCAAGTTCTTTTAGTCCTTTCTTAAATTCTGCAATGTTTTTTTCATTATATGGATTAGTATTACCAAAAAGAGATTTATCAACCTTCCC
The DNA here is from genome assembly GCA_025210695.1 of Rickettsiales bacterium. Lineage (NCBI taxonomy): Bacteria > Pseudomonadati > Pseudomonadota > Alphaproteobacteria > Rickettsiales > Rickettsiales bacterium. The sequence goes on along the minus strand of JAOARE010000018.1, from coordinate 74,868 downwards.
TAAAAAACCATTAAAAAGAGCCTTTACTACATCTGTTTTTTCTATTTTATCTTTCATTTTCTGACGTGCTTCATCTCTGTTGGGTTTATTTTTTGACATATTATTTACTCCTTTAATTTACTCCAATAGTAATAACTATAAACCTCAACAATTAACAAACTCTTAAATTATATAATATAAACAGGACTATTTTACCCTAGTTTACATACCAGAATCACAATTCATTAAGGTATTAACTATATATAAATTATTAATTGACTGTCTTCTATGTTTATGCTAATAACATGCAATTAAATTTCTTTGATAAAGATTATCAAATATGGTGGATTTCCATAAAACAATATCATATAAATCTTTTCTCTATAACATAGTTTTTCAAACAGGGCTTAAATTACTATATAGCGGCATCATAACATCCCAAACACCACTCATGCTTCATAAACTCACCATGGATGGGGGCATCTATTTATTGAATTATTTTTTTGGCTCTAAAACCACAAATAATATTCTTAAACATATAGACATTAGTATTCCTCTAATGCAGTATTATATGTTTGGAAGCAATTATAAAACCAATGAATTTGAAGATCTTACAGTCACTCTTACAGCGGCAAGCGTTGTAGACTCCACAACCGATGTTACATTTATTAATGGCACCACATTCAAAACTGCTATAAAAGACCCTATCAAAATTCTTTGCAAGAGCATCCTAACGGAAGAATCATGTCCTTTTGTAATAAGAGGTCCTGGATGTGAATTTTTAGGAGTTATGTCAGCTAATATTGCTGTTGAAAGCTATAATAAAGGATCAATCTTTGTTAATTACACCAATCTTGTTTATAAAACCATACCAGATGCCATAGCAAAACCTTCTGCATCTTTGGTTAAAAAATCTGCCATTAAAGATTTTAATTTTAACTACGTCTCTGCGGAAGCCATATATAGAATCTTAGGTAATAATCAAAAAATAGTTCTTGATTATATAATAAACCCTAAAAACAATGATAATATTCCATCTAAAGAATATGATCCACAAACTTTAATACACCTCTTTAAAAACCTAACCCCCGCTAATAACTCATATATTCCTTTTGAAGAAGAATATCTCATTTCCTATAAAGATCATATGTTAGGTATATCAGAAGATTATCCCCTCCAAATAAACGCATGACAAGCAAGTATTAATAAGTTATAATTCTTAGCATTCTTATTTAATCTAAAAGACATAGATAAATGAATAAAAACACATTAACCGTAGGCTTCGCAGTATTTGCCATGTTTTTTGGCGCTGGAAATATGGTTCTTCCATTATATATAATGCAAAAATGGCCAGATAGCTGGTTGCCTGCCTTTATTGGTTTCTGCATAACTGCAGTTTTAGTTACCATGCTTGGTTTGCTAGCATCTGTTCTTGTTCAAGGGAATATCAAAAAATTCTTCTCTCCTCTAGGTCTTTTAGGTAGCATGACTCTTCAAACCATTTTAATAGCCATTGAAGGTCCGTTTGGAGTTGTTCCACGAAGCTTGATTGTTGCTTTTGGAGGAGTAAGAAATATTTGGCCAGAACTAAGCCCTCATATATTTTATTTAATATCTTGCATTGCTGTATTTTATCTCTCCCAAGATAAAAAGAGAGTTATTAAAATAATTGGAAATTTTATCACTCCAGCCATGATAATATTCTTAAGTATAGTCATTGGCCAATCTTATTTAGAATTTGGCACGGACAGCATCAACTTAGATTTTAGCCGTAGTGAGGCATTTTTTAATGGTTTGCTTGAAGGATATTTAACTTATGATCTCCCAGGAGCAATTTATTTCACTAGCATAGCAATGGCTTATCTAACGGCTATTAGTAGTGATAAAAAAAATATTCTAAAAAATGGCATTAAATCAAGTATTATTAGTGCCACATTGCTAACCGCTGTATATTCAATGTTTATTTATCTAGGTTTGTCTCACAGTGAATTACTGGAGAATGTATCCCCAGAACAAATCCTGCCTAGCATTATCAAAGGGTCTTTAGGAACTGGATTCTCACTTCTATTTGCAATTTTCATATTCCTAGCCTGCATAAGCACTGCCATAGCTGCTATAACCATCTGGACAGACTTTATCCACCACTATTTTCCAAAACTTCAATACAAAAGAATTTTAGGAGTTAGTTTATCTATTTCATACGGAGTATGTATGCTTGACTTTGCTCGATTAATGAGTTTATTAGGACCAATATTAAACTGTATCTATCCAATATTAATTATCCTCACAGTGTATAATATCATCATCCATTTAAAGAACATCAATGAGCCAGAACACTTAGAAGATAGCCCTAAGTAATTTATTATATTGAAGCATCTTCACAACCACCAATTATATTCAATCCTTCTATAGAAGGTAGCTACTTATCTCACCTTCAGAAGTAGCGTTGACCTGGCTACTAAATTCCACTTCAATAGCATTCTCAGTTATATGATCCATCCAACTTCATAACAAGTAATTGATTTAAAAGATGAACAGTTTCATCTGATAGTCCAACTAAGGAGGTAATCCTCATTCCATTAAGATCTGTCAGCTCATTTGCCAACTCAACCATAACCATCTCTAAAAAATCTCCAGAAAAAAGCAACCCCTCCTGATTTATTGGAGTTAAATCTACTCCCCCAAAGGTGATATTCTGTTGAAGATGCTCAGAAACTTGATTCGCTAATAAATTATAGGGAGATTCTTGATCCATAACAACTTCAGCAGGCATAACAATTGGTAAATTTTCAATATCTATATTCCAAATAGATTCTTCAAGTGCATTTATAAGTATATTTATGATTTCACCATGTCCAGAAGCAATAGCTCTATCCATAACACTATTTCCATCACTATCTATAAAATTAATATCAAGACCTCTATCAACCAGAGCTTGAAAAATATTAGCATCACCTCTAATTATCGCATATTTTATAATTATATCTAGATATTCTGGATTTTGCAGAGTCTCACGAGGAAGTTCGTTGTTGATAAAAGCAACAGCTTCACTAGAGGAAACTGTCTCAATGTTATGTAGTAAAAGAAAAATTTTAGCTCCAAGGTTAGCTTCATCTTTCCTTTTGTTATAACCATCTACAGCTTCTCGTAATTCTTTCATATTTAATCTCCAATTCTTAATAACATCCTTCCAAAGACATATCTAACATATTACCAGTATAATCAAAATTCTGCTCCCCTGTAATTAAATCATCATCAGTAGCATTATCATAACTCATTGAAATAATACAATCTTCATAGATTAATGACATCAGAGCATCGCCTGTCATTCTTAAATCATCAACCAAGGCTTGATATATAAAATCTCTTATTTCGTCAGTGGCAGCAAGATCTGCAGCACTATCCCCTGCATTATTTGCAACAAAACTCACTCCATATCTCACAAGCAGTATAACAGCATCTATGTTACCATTCATTGCTGCTATATGTAATGGAGTATTTCCATCATCGTTTTGAATATTCACATCAGCCATTAATCTCAATAAGGATTTTATAACTGTAACATCTCCAGAATCAGCAGCATAATACAAAGCAGTGTTTCCTTGGTTATTTCTAATATCAGGATTCATCCCCCTTGATAACAAAAATTCTACCGTTGCTTCTGCTCCAAAGGAGTTATAATTCATTGTGGCGTAATGTAAAGCATTGTTTTCATTATCATCTAAGAGATTTAAATCTGCTCCTCGATCTAATAACATCCTTACAAGATCAACTCTTCCATTATAAGCTGCCATATGCAGAGAAGTTTCTCCATCTAAATTAGTTAAATTAGCATCAGCATTAAGACTCAATAAATCTCTAACAGCATCAACACGACCATTCATTATAGCAACATGAAGAGGAGCATTTCCAACATCGTCTAATATATTAACACCATAGTCATGTTGGGATATTAAATGCATGGCCGCTTGCCAGTTATCTTCACGAATATAAAGAGACACTTGATTAAATATCTCATTCATTAATGCAAGTTCCTCTTCCGTGATTTCATCTGCGCTATCAACAGAGTCAATTTCTGTTTCACTTGTATCACTAGAATCACCTAAAATAATCTTAGCGGAGAACCTTAAAAAACTGTAATATTGTCGCTTACTCATAATTATATAATTTATGCTGTTTAACAAACAAAACAACATAGCTAATTATTAAATAAAATCAATACATATTATATAAATAGAAAAATACTTCCAGTTACCAATAGAGAGAATACAGATTTAGGATATAATTTTTGATATCTAGCAAGTAAACTAAAGTTTAGTAGCAAAGTTCCGGCTAATAAAACAGCCATGACATATTTTGGAGTTAGGCCTAAAAACTTAAATAGCAGCGCCCCTATCGCCGTCATGCTAATCTCTAGAATTATATAGATAGGATCAATAGGAGCCTTACAATAATTACACTTAAACCAAGTACTAAACCAATTTAGTATTGGAAAATACTCATAAAATTCAAGCTTATGATTACATACTGAGCAATGAGGAGCCTTCCCCATTTGACTATTTATTCCATTAATAGGAATAAACCTAGGGATTCTAAAATAAGCTGATGTTAGATAATTCCCTATCATTAGCCCATAAAATCCTGCTAGCACATAAAACATTTTTATTCCTTTATTCTTATCTCAACTTTTAAGTATATCTCACCTAAAATCTTTAGGCTAATAAATAATGATATATAATTGCAATCTAGTTATAAGACTTAAACCATTCATCTTACCACATAGCCCTTTTACGGCGCATTGTAGGAGCACTACGACCAGTTCCAGTTACCACACTAACCTCATTTGAAGCAGAATCTATAGTTATTTGCCCACCAGCTTGTGTTACTTTATTTACAGTTAAACTAACTTGTCCTTGATCGTCTTTAGTTATACTTTTTGAAACTTTATCATTCCCAGATGTTATAGTTACACTATTCCCATCAGAACCTTTTGAAGATTCTAAACTTTTGTAATTCCCATCATTATCAGTAACATAGGCACTCTTCTCCTTAGATACTCCCGCTCCAGCCTCTAGATCTTTCTCTATTTCCATTTCCTCTGTAAGATCAACAGATTTTCCATTATACTGAGTAGATAATTCCATAGATCTTTCTTTCTCGAACTCTGCCCCACTTCCTAACTCTTTCTCTACTTCCATTTCCTTTGCAAGATCAACAGATTTTCCATTATACTGAGTAGACAACTCCATAGATTTTTCTTTCTCAAACTCTGCTCTACTTCCTAACTCTTTTTCTATTTCCTTTTCCTTTGATTTAACTACAGAAGTTGTACCGTCCTGGCTAGAAATTTCTTTCGATTTCTCTTGCTCATTACTAGCATCCGCTGTCATACTAAATGATAAAAAAGGTAAGCTAAATAAAACTGTGGTTACTTTTAAAAAATCTTTACTCATAATATTTACTCCTTATATTTTGAACAATCTAAAATTAGTTATAAAAACTCTAATCCCCTTTAATTCTTTGTAAACTTAAGTCATATAATGTAAGTGGTTCTCTTTTAATTTCAGGATTTCCCTCTCTGGCTTTCAAAGCCAATTCCTTTAAATACTTGGGCGCAGCAAATAGATCTGTATTACCATTGAGATCTAGTTTTCTTAAGTTTCTTGCTGATATACTTAAATCAGTTTCAGTTTCTTTATCGAACCAAAAAGTAAATCCCCAAAATGCTAAAGCTTCAATTAGCCACTGTCCCTTTCTTAAAAAAACATCTTTACCATTAGTCATAGTAAATTGTAAATCTTTCTCTAGCCTATCTTCATCTTTACCAATAAAATGAATGGCACATTCATTAGGAAAAATATTGTACTCTGCAAGAGATTCAATCATAACATCACCCCACTTACCCATCTCTGGAACATCTGGAATTGCTATAAATATCGCTTCTTTTTCAGGAAAAACAGCCTTAAATTGTTTTATTTGCTGTTCTATTGTTAGTGGGTTTACCAATGGATCAAATAGTGGATCTCCTTTTAAATTACAAGACCCCATCACGTAAACCAATTGCATATTCTTTAAAGCAAGAATCCTTTCCAAACTTGCCTTATGGCCAATATGCATCGGCTGTCTCTTACCAATTGAAAGAATATATTTTATGTTTTGAGACTTTAATTCCTCTATAGTATGAACCATCAATTATTCCAGTTTCCATCACATACATTACTTATCTTCTTCACTTTACAAGTTATTGATAAATAAATTGTAAAGTCCAGCGTGATATTTACTAACCTTCCCTTCTCTTTTTATTCGCCAAAGCTTCAGCGCCTTTCTCATAATTTTTATCTTCTATTTCTTTCTGTCCGGGGGTAACAGGAGGACCAAATTCCACCGCTGTTGTTTTATTTTGAAACTTCTGTCTCATAAAACTGGACACTCCTGTTTTAGCAGATTCTCTTTCTTCTCGATATGCCTCTTGTTTCACAGTATTTTCACTTCCACCTGTAACTAAGGAAACCTTACCTATCGCCTGCCTGGCTTCTTCTGCTACTTTAGGAGGAACCTTAGCATCTGCAGCAATCTCTACCACCTCAACCATATCCTTCATAATATTTAAATCATTCTGTTTGCTATCCACGCCTTGGTTGCTTCTTAAACGATTAGCTGCAATGGCAATTCTATTTTCCATCTCAGCTATCTGTCTTTCTTCCTTAAGCTTTGCTTTTTCAGCAGCTTTCTCTTCTTGAGTTTTTGGAGAAAGAACTTTTTTTATAAATTTTTTAGCCACCCCTTTAAAGAATCCTAAATCTTGTTCTTTTTCTTCTTTTTTTTCCTTATCATCTTTTTTTACAGGCTCTTGCTTTTTTTCCCTTTTTTTCTCAACAGATTTATTAATATCAGTTTTATATTTGCTATGTATCTTCTTCGTCAGCTCTTCAATCAACTCTTTCTCTTCTTCACCTTTAACAGCGCATATTTTACGCATCTCTTCGGTTAATTCTGTTAAGCTTTTTGCATCTATATCAATTATTCCTGAAGTATCATCAGCCATAGTCTCTCCCTTAATTATTCATCTATTAAAGTATAGTCTAGCACAGATTTTTAGATTATTCAGTAAAAGATTATTTACAAATAATTAACTACTAACATAATCATAGTCAGGAATAACTCCAACACGAATTGGAATAGGAGTCACATAACTTTGAGTTGTTGTGTTATACTCAACAACTTCTGGCACATAGGTCTCAGTCCTTGTAACAGCAATTTCTAAAAAAGCTGGAGTTTCACGACCAGGCACTATAGAGCTAGGAGCCAGCATATTCATAATTTCTTGAATTTCTGCTGTGGATACATGATTTAAATATACTTGCCCATAATGATCTGTAGATGAAATAAATTCACCTTCCCTAATTGAATTTACATTGATATTTAGCCTATATTCAAGAGCATTAACCTCAATTCTTCCAAGATAGCCCCGTGATGTGTCTGCAGATTGGCTTAGAGATACGTCTCTCATAATATTTGCATAAGCCAAAGCTCTGGCATTGCTCATACTAATAATCAAGTCTAAAAACTGTGCTTCACCAACTGGATCATATGAGCCTTGTGCCGACAGAGGAATAAAATTTACACTATAATTTACTTCTACAAATCTTTCTGTAACCTCATTATCTCTTATAAATCTAGTCGCCTCAAATTCTAACAACTCTCTAACGGATTGAAGACGCCCAATAGTATCCACTTCTTCATGCATATCTCCCCTTTCTATAGCTCTTTGAATTAAATGATGTTGAAGATTTGCAAATAAACTCATAATAATAACCTAAGACTTAATAAGATTGACATAACCAAGGAGATTATATGATCTATTAATCATCAGTCAATATAATTACCTTTTCTTTTCAAACAACACCTCTCCTGAACTTTCTAGATTAATCACATAGTTTTCTTCTTCATTCACTTCTCCTAACCTCTCATAATGACTAATTATAAACTTACCAATTAAGCTACTGCCATTGGCAAATTTAAATTTATACTTAGCAAGTTTGCCTGTAAAAACTAATTCTTGAAGATATATTTCTCCAGCGCTATCTGTAAATGCTCCAGATCCGCTAATACTCACATATCTTAACCCAGCCTCATTCAGCAATTCTCGCCAAGCAATAGAATTATTATTGCTAGAATCTATTAATTGGCTATTCACCACCATTTTTAAATTTCGCATACCACCAACGGCCTGCCATTGATCTGCCTGCTTTAAGCTTAGCAAAACCAAAGATCCACTATATATCATATCTATTTTCTCTAATATTGTAATTAACCAACAACAGCCTTAAATTTCATATTAATTTGATGTGTAACTCCATCATTTTGCAAACTTATTTTTTCTTCTAAACATCTCATAAGAACAACTTTATCTTCCCCATTAATATTAAGAACCCCTTTAATATTCCTAGATATCTCTAACATGTTTTTTAGGCTTTTATCACGCAGATATATAATTATCTTAAAGTTAGCGTCTAATATTTCTTGATTCACCACAGACCTGTTTTTGCTATTAAATTCACCAATATAAATATAAGGAAAATAGCTATTATAAGGAACCTGATAATAAATCCCCTTCACTTGATTCTTAATGGAATCTATATCTAGTTTTTGGTATATAAATTGTTGTAGATATAAGAGCATAATTTTTCCTACAAAATAATTAAAAAATAGGTTATCCCCAGAGATCTAGGAATTTAAAAAGAACAAAATAAATAATCAGAGTAAAAACAATGAATTAGTTTCTAAAGACCATAATAGGAAGTATCTTCTCCAAAGATAAAATAAGGATATAAACAAACATATGAAACTTTACAACATTTCCATTATCTAAAATATAATTAGCCACATCATCATAGTTAATAATATTATGAATCCCCAAGCTATATTAATTTACATATTACCTTTTATGCACATATATAACTATGAGTTACCAATTATATAACTTCCTGTCCAATAATCACAGTAACCGCATTCTTTTCATCTTCATTGATGATTCTTTTTATCTTAAATGTTTTTTCAGAATATATAATTCGCATATCTCTTGTAATTTTAGGATTATAACGAATTCTAAAACGATAAAGCGAATTATCCATCAGTTGCATGGAAGAAAAACTCTCACCAGATTTATGGTTATATAAAGCTTTAGCTTCAGCATTTAGCGTCTCAAAATAGGTCCAAGACTCTTCCCTTCCACCTAGACCATCGTCTTTAAATATAGGCTCTTGAATAACAATAATTTGTCTTAAACATGATGTAAAACTACTCATCCTAAAACCTCACTCTTCTATATGGCTGATATAAATTTCTTGCTGCCACTGGCAATGTTTTATCACTGCCTCTCATATCATAAAGCCTAGCTAAATGTTCTAACATTCCTTGTTTTATAGGGGCCGGAAGATCCTCAACTTCATAACCTACCGAATATGTAATCTCAGCTTTCTCAATTATGAAATGACGTTTCATATTAAACTCATTATTGCCTAAAACATAATGATCACTAGATAAATAACTAACCTCTCCATTTTTCTTATAAAGCTTAAAGCTATCTATTCTATTAATTGGCCCATGAATTAATTTAACTCTAATTGGCAAATCTCCATGAATGGTTATTTTCCAAGTAGTCCTCTTTAATTTTCTAGAGGTATAATTCTCAGCTACCACACACGCAATATCCAACATCTCTTCAATCATTTCATCATCATATGAATGATTAACTCGCAGATATTGCTTTGCTAATTTTAGGGTAATAAAATTTGTCTTAGAGACTTGTAGCCTCTCTAGGTTTGATTGCATAATTCTCTCTTTATTTTGGATTATTAAATTATTTATTGAGTATTTGCTATTAATAGTTGTATGATCTATATTAAATTATAATGTAAAAAAGAAGGTGTTATAAGCTATGGTCACTTTTCCATCATCTATGTCTGAAACAATGATTAGAGGAGACGGTATGAAAATCAGAAATATGATTTCCCTCTATAATCTTGATGTTCACCAACAAGATGAAAAAGAAAACACCTTGCTCCATTATGCTGTATTGAGCGGCAATGAAGACACCGTCAGAACCATATTAAAATTAAATCCAAACCCTAAAATACAAAACAAGGAGGGCAAAACACCTTTACAGTTAGCAAAAAAACGTGGATTCATTTTGCCAGAAGATATAACCTTCCAACTAACCCCCCCCCCATAACAAAGTGCATGAAGCACTAATTGGAGGCAATGAACTACAGATCAGGAACTTAATATTCACAAAGGAGCTTGATATCAACAAACCAGATGAAGATGGGAACACCCTGCTCCATTTAGCTATACTTAGTGGCAATGAATCTTCTGTTAAAGCCATCTTAGATCTAGAACCTGATCCCACAATAAAAAACAAACAGGGAAAAACCCCTTTACAATTGGCTAAAACTTTAGGAGGAGAAATCGCCGAAAACACAGCCCATCAATTGGATGAGCATCTACGCATAGAAGTAATACGTTCAACACCTAATAAAGAATTTGTAAATAAATTAGTACTTGGCGGAGCAGACCCTAGCAGTAAAGATTTACAAGGCAAATCAACTGTAAGCATCCTAGAATCTGGAGGACGCAGAGGTTATTTTGAAACCAAAGATGAGTTAGACCCCAGCAGCAAAGAACTTGAATTACTAGACATAATAGAATTAGCAACACAACAAAAAGAAAAGGAACCTACACCGAAAGAGCCTAATAAAAAAGTAAGAAAATCTATAAAATCTATTATACAAAGCATGAGAAAGAAAATTAGCTTTAATTTCAGTGTGTCAGAGAAAGCTAAAAATTTTTTCTATTCTAACAAAAGAAATAGCAGAAAAACAACTGGCAGACAAAAATAATTGAAGGCATCACCCACCCCTAAATGCTAACATCACGAATAATAACGAGCTTAGAGTGATCTGCCACTTTTTTTTGTTGCTTTGTTATAAATAGCATGGGCTGCATTCATAACACGCTTCACCCTAGAACTTCTAATAGCTTCCCCAATAGCCTTTTGTCTATCTATATACCTAGTTCTAGTTGATTTTTGTTCCTCTGGTATATAACCCATTTTAAGAATATTTTTCATTCTTTGAAAAGAGTCCGCCATAATACCAGATTTCTTTCCTGTATTTTTTTTACTTTTGATTTCCTTGCCAAGCTCACTCTGTATATTCACTAAATCTTGCTTTTTCTCTTTAATAAATTCTGGAGGCAATGATTTAAGTAAGTTTTTAAACTTACCTATCTCCATTAGTTGATCTTTAGACATTTCTTTTATAGCATCTATAATTGCTTGCTTTTTTTGCTTTTGATCATAAACAGAAGAACAAAGTTTACTGAGTCTACCATTAACACGTCCAGATTGAATAATCTCTTTCAATCTTCTCTGATCAAATTGATTAAATTGATTTTCTTTATTAACCAATTCGTTAAATGACTTTAAAGTACTGTCATATTCTTCTGTAGAGTTCATTCTTCTTCCATATCAAAGTTGTTTCCAAGAGCAATGTTATATAAAAATCATTAAAAAGTGATTAACAAGATTAAAATAGAGGGAGAATGATTTACGCTTCAATCTCCCAAACCAAGTTCCAATGTGAAGAAGGAACATTTGGATTATTCATTGCATTATATATCTATTAGTATTTAAAGACATGTCATATTTGTCAATTAGCATTTATTTATCACCAAAAGAATTTGGAGCCTGGGTACCAGGCCTCATTGCATAAGACACCGCTTTAACTAATTGATTAAACATTTGTTTATTAGAAAACATATCGCTAACGGAATCTTGTTTCACCATTGATCTACCCACCACTTTACCAAACCCCCTACCCAAATCATCACTCACCATCTCAGATTTATTAGACTTAGTATTCTTCTCAGATTTAAGTTCTGAAACCTCCTTGGCTAATTCCTGAACTTGGGCCTTTAATATTTCTAACTCATTAATTTCTTTTCTTAACATATATTTTCCTTGTATAATTAAAAATAACTGATATTAACAATCTTAAGATATTTTCAATAACTTAATTGCCTCAAAATTAGTTACATCTCCACCTACCCTCTTAGTAGCATAGAACTTAACGAATGGCTTATAAGTATAAGGGTCTCTAAGAATTCTAATTCCAGCACGATCAACAATTTTATACCCTGATTTAAAGTCACCCAGCGCAATACTCAAAGAACCTTTATTTACCATAGGCATATTTGTTGCTTCATACACAGGAACTCCAAACAAACTATCAGGAGCACCAACTTCTGTAGACGGATTCCATATATATTTACCTGTTACATCATCCTTAATGGTTCTGGCTATATACATAGTGGATCTATTCATTAAAAAACTTGCATTACGACAATAATTTTCTTTCATCGAGAATAATAAATCTAAAAGACATTCATAACCAAAATTATGCTCTGATTTAGAGATTTTCTGCTCAATTTTATCAGCTCCATATGTTAAAATACCTCTAGGACAGCTAGATCCATCTCCATGAAAAAAAGCCTCGCTTTCTAATTTATCAAAGCTATTAACTAATTTCTCAGCAAGCCAATTTTCAATATCAATTGATGAATCATCTATTAATTTCTGTGTTGCTGCAGGCTGAGCATAAAGCTCAAACACTGGAATATTTCTTTTATGAATCTTTGGGGTGTCTGTTTCTTCTCTCATAGAGACTTCTGTAGTCCACCCGGCCTGCGCTTGGTCAACATCCTCAATAATATCTAAAGATCCACTTGAAATTATCTCACTCGATGCTAACTGACGCATCGGTGATAAACCTTCTAAATCTCTAATAATTTCGTTAGAAGTTTGTCTACTTATTAAATAACCACCATCTGAATCAGAACTACTCGACAAAGACTTCTGCTCAATTCTATTTAGCCCCTGCTCACTACCAAACCTTAAGTAATTATTGAAAGCTGCTTTATGTTCATGATCATTACCAGGAACGAATAATTCCCCTCCAGAAAATGGTCTAGACATGCTTGTTTCAATATCATCTAATCTAGATTTATAATTATCTAAATATGCATTAATTTTCAATAATTGCTGATTAAGAAGAGGATCAGCTGAACCCTTCTGCTCAGTAGATTTTAAAATTTCTTCGTTCACTAACTTAAAATCTTCCCAAGCCTGTTGATTATTTGTTTTCATATTATCTCCTAGTTTTTTATGTTGATTCTTTACTTCTAAAATGTTTGCATCCATGTTAGCTGGAAAAGTCACCAGACTTATTTCCCATAGATCAATGTTTTCTATTATTCTTGTATCTTGTTTATAGTGATATTTTAATGGTTTAAAGCCAATGCTAACTCCTGAAATAGCCTTAGACTTAACTAAATTATAAGCTGTTTTGGCCTGAGGCAAATCCAGCAATAGCTTTGCCCTGAAATATAACCCATAATCATCCTCATAAATTTCTTCCACAATTCCTATGGGCTCTTCTAAATTATGCTGCCAAAGCAATTTTACCTTTTGTGGATCAATTTTCTTAAAGGCTCCATTATTAATTAGGTCATTATGTTGATCAACCACTCCAAAAACACTAGCATATCCGCTAATAACTCCTTCTTCCTCATTTAATAAACTACTGTCAATAGTTACATTTTTTCTATTTATATCCTTCATGACTAATTTAACCATCCTATTTTTGAGTTAATCATACTTATATACGTCTTTATATTTACATCTTTATTTTTATTTTAATTCTTTCTTAACACTACTCCATGATAATTTACTTTTAGTTACTGTATTATGACTTTTGCAACCTAAAGAGTAACAAAAACCCTATTAATTAAAAAAAATTAAGTTTTTGTTTATTTTTTGCTTGCTATATATTTATTAATTGTTATTAATTATTTGTAACGTAATAAATTGCGAAAAAGTTAATAACGTCAACTTATCGTAATAATTTGAAAACAACAAAAAACACTAACTATTAATTTGGACAAAATTTACTATGAAAAGAAAATTATCATTTGACGACTTAGCTGACTCAGCACATCCTCCTACATCTCCATTTTCTGTAGGTGATCTATCTCCTATTATAAATCCATCCCCCATGCAATCTCAGCCAGCACCTGGATTTGAAACTCCACCGCCTACGCAACCTGGAGGAGCTTTAACTATTACACCAACAAATCATCTTCTTTTTGGATATCATACACCTGCGCATGGCAATGCACCACTTGCTGGAATTGTTATACATGGAGGAGCGCACAGTCCTGGAGCCATTGGCCCTAATGCAATGACCCCTCAATATGAAGCTCAATCCCCCATTCAGCAAACTCAACTTGTGTTTACTGATAGCGAGAGCGAGGGCGAAACTGATACTACAGAAGAGATTACAGACCAAGAGATATTGGATGCTGTTACTATCATTACAACAGATACTCCGGTTAGAGATCAGATACCCAATGCAAGAATAGATGGCTTAACACCATTAAGACCCAACGAAATGATAATAAATCCTTTTGCTGATGGTGACACTACTTCAGATTCAGAAAGTGATTCAGAAGATTTAAACAATGCATTCATCTTAGATGACAAGGCAGATATTTTACAAGGTGAGCATAGTTTATTCACTCTAAAAGAATTAGAAGAAGAAAATTCTTAATATCATAAGCCTTAAATTATAATTTAGGGCTTTTTTTTACCAGCAAGAAACCTAACTATTAATTTGGACAAAATTTACTATGAAAAGAACTTTTGCAGAGATGTCTTATCCTGCACCAAATGTGCAACAGACTCCACCTCAAACTCCAGAACATGGACAGGTAACCCCTGATAATAACCAACAACAAGCGCCACTACATGGAGGAAATTTAGTTGTTGGAAATAATCCTCAAACTCCAGAACATGGACAGGTAACCCCTGATAATAACCAACAACAAGCTCCACTGCATGAAGGAAATCAATTTCACCCCCTTCATTATACTCCAGAACATGGACCATTATTTGGCTCACCTACATCTGTAGGCCATTTTATTTTTACTCCTCTAGCTATAACTCCTGTAGGAACTCCTAATCAACAGGCAGAACAACATGCTGGAATAGCAGAGTTTTATGCTCAAAATGGAATAATTCCAATGGGAAACCAGCATCAAGGCGGAGAAGTGGTTATTAATACCCCACACGATGGTCTAAATATTGTAGAAGTTATGCAAGGAAATGGCGCAATTCCTCTATCCACACCAGAAAGTGGTCTTAGTAATGGAGATATAGCCCAAGTAATGCAAGGCGATCAAGGAATTCAACTTTTTCCACATACTCCTGGTGATAGCGATAGTGATAGCACTTCAGATGAAAGCTCTGCTAACGAAAGCGATAATGGAATTGTTAGAAATCTTTTTAATGATTTTGCAATCGAAGATAATTCTGACACCGCAGAAGAATCTAATACTCATCAACAAGCAGTAATTAATAGATATAACGGTGCAGATATCATAAATCCTTTCACTGGTCAAGCTTTTGAAAGTGTTTTTGGTCCTGATTCAGATGAACCTTATAATCTTGTACAAGGAGTTGAAGAGATGCACTTAGATGGAGAGACGACTTCTGAAAGTGGAGATAGCAATAAAGAAGATGACCAAGAAATTTTAGGTCAAACTAACCATGGATTTTCAGATGGATATATCTCTGATGAATAAGATTTATAAAACTATACTAGCCTATGGGATGGTATAATATCATCTAAATCTATACGCCTTAATTGCTTTTTAAGGCGTATATTTTTATAATACATCGCCATTTTCTATTGGCGATAAACCAATCATCTGACGTTTTTCATTAACAGTTAAAAAAGATGCATTTTCAATTCTTGCCCAAATTTTTTCTCTCCTTGCAGAAAGCCCACTAATTTCATTAACATCATATGCCAAGCTTAAACCATCACCATACATTGGAACCAGCCAATGATTGAGGCTATCCGTTAAATGATCCAACATGGGAATCACCGTCTCTTCCCAAAGAGCTAATCTGGCCTCTTGCATATTACTATAAGTATTGTCACCTGGGATGCCAAGTAATTGAGGAGGAACTCCAAAACTTAAAGCAATGTCTCTTGCTGCGCTATTCTTAGACTCTATAAAATCCATATCTTTTGGAGACATGCTCATCTCCTGCCATTCAAGCCCACCTTCCATTACAATAGGTTTACCTGCATTTTTATTACCCATGAAAGATTCTTCCATTTGCTCTTTAATACGGGTGTATTGCTCGTCAGAAAGAACAGCATCATATGCACCATTACTTTTAACAACCAATGCACCCGAAGGACGCGCAGCATTCTCAAGCAGTGACTTATTCCAAGCCGCTGCCTGATTATGCTGGTCAATGCTAAATGCCGCAGCTTCAACTGAAGAAAGCCCTCGGAGATCATCTAGCGGATGGAAGTTTTTAATGTGTAATATCTTAGTATGTCCGGTTATTTTATTGCATGGATAGAATTTTTCTACAGTCTTAACCTTATAAATATAGCCAGCAACATTACCAAAACCATCTGGTACAATACTCACTCTATCTGGCCTAAGAATATGCAATTCTTTTGGTGGAGAATCATCTCGTCCAAGTGCTTGAATAAAAGCATTTCCACTAATTAATTTATAAGCATAAATATTTTCAAAAAACTCAGCTCCAGCATAAAATGGATTAGGACGATGAAGCAATTTTAGAAGTGGATGATCCTGAAGTTTAACTTTATGTTTATGTTTTGTTTTATAAAGAGCCCAAGGTACACTGGCAGCAGCCTGAGATACCATATTTATTGCCCTATGCGCAATTACATTCTTAATATAAGCTTGATCAGAAAATTGTTCATATTCTCTTGAAGACCAATGAGGTGTATTCATTTCATAAAAATATGACTTATCTGACGAATGTGATCTATTCTTCATTACAGATTTATCGCTAGATTTTGTAAAAAATTGTTTAAACCTGTTGGTCATATATATCTCTCCTGAGAATTATCATATATTAATGGATAAAATTATTTTGAAGCTTAATTATTTTTTAACCAAGAGAGCACTAAACTATCTTATATAATTGACATAAAGAATTACAAACATGCCCACCGAACCCACCGAAGCCGAGCTTTGTAAATCATACTTAATAAAAAAGTGTTATACTCCTCAAATTGCTTCCCTCTTCACCACATGGGAACAAGTTAGAAGACTTGTTAATGGATATACAGTTGAGCAATCCTTAGATAACGGAAATCAGCCCGCTGAAGCCTATCATTGCAAAGAATATTTAATAAAATGCTTTCTTCACCCTGCAGTTGCAACCCTATTTACAACATGGGAGCAAGTGAGGAGATTAGAAAGAGGTTTTACAGAAGAAGAATCTCTATACATGCAAAGAACAGAAGTATTCTCAGTAGATGGCAAAACCATCACAATACCTGGTTATACAAAAATGCCAGACGGAAGTGATTTCTTTTAAAAGAGTTCTCATCCTTATATTTTGTATACTATCATAGCACTGAGGAAAATGTCATACCCCCCATATGAATTTTTTTGTTTTTTTAAAGTTATAATATAAACACTTAAGTTTTTCTCTTAAGTAGAGAAGATAAAAAATTGAAACCAGTAATTATTTAATATCACTAAAAGATGCAATCTTTAAATCTTTTCCACCATTTTTAATTTGAACATAATGGTTAACCGGCACTTCATGCCATTTATATAGATGGTCATCTAAATTTTCAGAGGCTATAACAACTGATTCATCATCATATTTTGAATAATTTAATGATAATGCTTTATGTTCTTTTGTAACAAATCTAGTAGCTATCATTTCTTTACCATTAGTAATAACTATATTAAGACGAGAAGAATCCTCCTCTCCTTGAGCATTATCCACCCATCTAAAAGCTTCCTTGATTGCTTCATTAAGAGACATTTCTTTAACATATACATATTGCATAATCAAAAAGAATAAACATTCAGAATCAGTATTGCCTTTAATCTCAAGAAAAAGTTCATCGGATAACTCTGCCATTAATGAACGTCTTATATTATCAAAGCCGTCTATGGCTCCATTATGCACCATTGTATAGTCTTTATAACAAAAAGGATGACAATTGCTCTTGGTAATATCACCAATTGTTGAGGACCTAATATGTCCTATAAAACATTTAGATTCTATAATCTTAGCTAAATCTATTAAGTTACTATCATTCCAAGCCGGCTGAATAGATCTAAAAACTGCAGGATTATTGATAATTTTAAAATCATACCAAGCCATCCCAAAACCATCAGCATTCACTTTATACTGATCTTTTGTAGCATTTTTACTTTGTTTGATTAAAGAATTACCTGGCTTTACTAAAAGTTCCCCTATTAAAATAGGCTTTTCTCCAATATATGCAACAAATCTACACATTAAACACTCCTTGTAACTTTACTTAAAAACTAACGAGTTCTTATTTTTTGCTTTGAGGATTTTTCATTTTCTTAACCATTGACTGATGTTGGCTGTACACAGGATACTCCGTATAAATAACATTAGGTTTAATAGGTTTGCTTTGTTTTGGCTTAAACGAAACAAGTCTCTGATAAACTTTATTTAAATCTTTCTTGCTTGGATATTTTATATCACTTATTCCTACCAGATTTGAGATCCATTCTCTAAATGTTCTTTGAGGTCTTTCTTTAGCTACATCTTGAGGCCGCTTCCCATCGTTATTTTTAATAGAAACATCAGCACCTTTATCAAGCAATGCTTCACATAACTCTATATTCCCTTGTCTAGCTGCCACATGAAGCAAAGTCTCTCCATTATTATCCTTAGTAGACAAACACCTAGCTAAACAACCTTCTGACAAATTATTTAAACGATCTTCTATTTTATAGTTATGCTTAGAATTACTTGCCTTTGATTTTATAAAATTCAGCACTTCCTGCACTTGCTTTGTTTCTTTTATTATTGGCTCATCTCGAAGTTTATCTATATTTGCACCATTATTAACCAGTGCAAAAATATTTTGTTTTATATCTTCTATATTCTTAGGATAATTTGGTACAGTTAAACATCTTTTATATTCTTCTATATTCCCCTCTAAAACTGTATCTCCTAGTACATCAATTGAGTTAACGTCCACTCCTTTAGCACATAAATATGTAATCATTTCTGGTTTTCCAGCATATTCTAAGAGATTTCTTCCCTCTCTATCCTTTACTTTAACATCAACTCCACTCTCAAGAGCCATTTTAAACATCCCCATATTTCCCTTAAGTGCAATATAATGCATAGGATAATAACCTCTATCCATTTTAGATCCTAAGAAGCTATTTAATTTTTTCATATCTTTAAGCTTAGTAATGAAGCGCTCAGCTAAAGCAATATTTTTATTTTCAAAACATCCCTCAAATAAATTAGATAAAGTTTTTTGATCAGTCTTATGGGTTAATAAATGATCTATTTGATGTTCTAAAGAACTAATAGACATAATCTCTTTTCTAATTTCATTCTTTCTATCCTCTCTTAATTCTTGATGAAGCATTTTACCACTTGGTTGAACTCTTTCCATTATTTGTATGAATGAAGATATTTTTAGAGATTTACTGCCCATTATTACCACTTTACAATTAGGATCAAAAACATCCATTCCTAATTTCTTAATCCCCCTATACATATCTAACTCATCAGGTGCATAATGGCCGCTATTATTCGTTATTTTAATTATTTTTCCTTGTTTATTGATGCTAATCATACCCGCAAGTTCTGCTGGCACTCCACTTAGAAAAGATGCATGAGTTAAAGTAGCCTTGCTAGGATCTGGACTAAACCTTCCTGTATGAGTAGCAATATAAAGACCTCCATCTTTACCCATAACAAAAGCTTGTAGGTTCTTTTCTCCTTTACTGACTAACCCTTCTGTGGAAGCTTTTTTATTTTGATCCTTCCTGTAAACCAAACTACCAGATTCATAAAGTAATTGATGATCCTCCAAGGTTTTCTTGTCCATTTTAAGCATCTTATACTCATCTCCAAAATGTGTCCTTTTTCCAGTGGCCACCTCTTGCAAATAAGCCGTACTAGAAGATATTCTAACCCTTACACAATCAACCAAATCCCCTTTCTGAGGTTTAATAGCTGGCATTACTTTAGATTTTACAATATCCCTCCATTTCTTTTTCGGTTCCTCTGTTTTCATTAATTTCCTCTAATAATTATTCCACTCTATAAATAGAGTAACAGTCAATTATGAAGAAATAATTAATAAAACCTACGGTAACATCCTTCCCTTTTCTTGATCCTCCGGGAAACAAAATCACTTTATCTGGTGATACAACCTCATTTTTAAATATTTAATCTGGAATAGCTCTACTCATTATTAGTAGTGAAGATTATATCTAAACTAGGTCTATAATCTTAATATTTTATTTACTATTTAAACCTATAATCTCACTACAGTAGGTAATTAACTATAGTAATTTTATGAGTGAAACCCAAGATTTGTCAGATTTTGCAGCATTTGATTTAGATGATTTGTTATCTGAAATAGAATCAAATAAATCTAAAAAAGAAGTAACGGCTTACCTTGACCGCGCTTTCCTTGCTAGAATGATTAATGAGTATCACGCTCAACAAAAACTTGGTGTATCTGATTTTGGCCGTAATAATAAAATTAACTTAGTTGAATATAATTTCACTGGAGCAGACTTCAGAAGAATTCGTTTTTCTGACTTTGCCTTATGCGACTTTAAAGATTGTGATATAAGCTCTGTACGTCTTGACCGACAAGGAATAGACTTCTTTAGAGAGTTAATGCTAAATGGAACCGTTACGGCTCAAGGACTAAACCTAGAAGGAGCTTATCTTGGACCAGTATTAACTGTTAGATCAGAATTAGGAATAGCATGCTATATTAACTTAAACCTAAGTAATATGGATCTTACAGGAACCAATTTTTCTAAGTGTGATATGAAAGGAGTGTTGTTTGAAAATACTAACATCTCTGGATGCGATTTCCTAGGCTGTAAGAACTTAGATCCAAAACAACTTGCTTTTACCATAGGAGCAGAAACCGCTCTTTTTGATGATTCACCAGAAAAAAACTTTGCCTTTAAAAAACAAATAAAAATCTATTCAGAGACCTTAGATCCAGTGGCTTACTATGCCCCTCCGTTACAAAAAACAGGCAATAAAATTATTGCCTTTTTAGCAAGAATAACTAATTTTTTTGACAATTAGACTCCTTAACTAGCTTCTTTCTCTTCCTTTTCTAGGAGTTTTGACGCCCTTCTCTTGAGGGTTTATACTTTCCACTCCCTCAACACATTGAGCTCCACTTTCTCTTAAAGAATTAAGAACATCCTTTGGAATTTCAAGCCTTAAAATTTTTGATTGTTTGGTTATTTCTTTATCTGAAATATTCACTCCAACTGGCGAACCTACACGCTCTATAACTTCCTTCTCCTCTTCTGGCACTTCTAACCTAACTTCACTACCCTCTAAACCTATAGAAGAATTCACTTCCTTAAATTCACTATTATGCTCATGATCTGCTACGCTTCCTCCATAGAATATACTTTCTATATCTTTAGAAACTTCTCTTATCAACTCATTAGCCTTTTCTGGACTTGTGGATTCTATAACATCCCTTAAAGAAATTCCCTTATTATTTTTAATATCAATGTCGGCACCTAAATCTTCAGTTAATACATAAAAATTATCCTCATTATCAGATAATAAAGCATAATGGCCAGGAGTATTTCCTAATTCATCTTGTTGATCTAAATTTGCTCCCTTAGCTGCTAATTTTTTAATCTGGGTCTCATCTCCTGATAATGCCACCTGATGAAGGCGTTTTTTTCTATTAATCTCTATAGCAGTTTCTGTTCCTTCGTTCATTGCATAATTATAGCCAATCTTCCGAGGAGAAACTCCCTTATAATTTTCTATATCAATATCTCCTCCATTTTTCATAAGACTAGTAACAACTCCTGTCTTCCCTTTTCTTACCCCATATCCAATAGCATGATGCATTATGCTATTACCTTGTGCATCCTGAACACTATAAACAGCTTTGTCAGTGGGAAGTAATTTTGCAATAATGCGATCACTAGCACCATGTTTTAGAGCTATAGCAAGACTGCTCTCTTGATCGTTATTTAACGCATTTGTATCTATCTTTGTAGTACAAAGCTTTTCAATTCTTTCATCATCCCCCAACTCTAGGGCAAAATTAAGAGCTGTATCTCCTCGATTGTTTCTCAAATTCATATCCACTTGTGAAGCACGATCACCATCCAACATTATGTCTATCACATCATCAGAGCTTAAAGCTGCAAAATGCATAGGAGAATTTCCATTAATATCTTGAGCATTTAAATCAGCTCCTTTTTCAAGCATAATATTAATTATAGGAATTTTTATATTTATCATTTCAGTGGATAAAGCCACATGTAAAGCCGTTTCTTTTCTTTTATTTGTTATATTAGGATCAGCTCCGCAGGAAAGTAAGAAATCTATTGTTTCTAAATTCTCTTTTGAAGCTGCATTATGTAAAACCGTATTGCCAAACTTATTTTGAGAATTTATATCAGCTCCTCTATTTAATGCATGCTCCATACTTTCTATATTGTCTTTTTCTGCAGCTCTATGTAATTCTGCATTTAGAAGCTTCATATTAGGGGCATATTCTTCTTTATTTTTACTTTTTTCTCTGCCCTTCTCTTCAGGTATATTTTGTTTTCTTTCTTTTTCTTCTATAAAATCAGACATTTGCCTGGCTTCTTCGTCAGTAAATATAACCTCCTCTGACTTTGAAACTTTGCTAAGTTTTTCAAAAAGCTCTTCTGATACCTCTCCTTTTTCAACAGTAAATTCTGTTCCATCTTCTTTCTCAACAAAAATTTTACTGCCTTCTCGTTTTACTCTAGCTTCTCCTTTGTTTAGCTTGGCATCTTCTTTAGTTGTGAATTTATAGGTTGGATTCTCCCTCGTTGCATATTGTCCAAATGCGTTAAAAACATTATAAAACTTTTCAGCCCCCCATACTCCCCAACTAACCTCACTAGACTTAGCCTGGGGAGCATGTTGTTTTCTAGGAGAAGGAGTAGCGGTTTTACTTTTTGGTAAATTTGGTAAAGATGTATCTTTTTGATCACTAGAAAAGGTTTGTTCAGCCTCATGCTCATCCATATCCTGCTGTGATTGATAGCGAACATCTTCCTTAGAAGGCTCACCTACCAAATCTTTTGCTAAACGATCTATTATATCATAAGCATAAGCACCTTTTTCATAGGCAGAGCGTATACCAGCCTTATAAACAGAATCTAATGTATTATAAACTGAGTTCCAACGGTCTTGATATTGCTTTTGCTTTTCTTTGTGAGATCTAATTTCAATTGCAACACCTTCCTTAGATCTACGTTCGGCCCAATCCAGAGGGGTTAAACCAATATCATCTTTTTGCTGAATTCTAGAGTTTTTAGAAAGTAATAATTTCGCTAAATCTTTATATCCATTAATAGAAGCAATATGAAGAGCGGTTTCACCATATAAGTTGGTATAGTTGATATCAGCTCCTTCAGAAATTGTCTTAGCCACCCCCTGTACATCGTTTTTATAAACACAGTCTAATAATCTTCTATTGATTTCTTCTGACATCACTAACCCCTTATAAATGTTCTTATAAAAGAATGCTATATTAATAGATGACCAAAATCAAGAAAATACACTTTTAGTTTAAAAACAGGCAAAAAATCTTCGGATAAGATTTGATACTCATCCAAAGATTTGTAGTGATTTAAAATAAAGTTTATGCTTCTAATTAAGCACCAAATCTTCTATCTCTTGAAAATGTTTTACGAAAACCATTAGAAGCAGGTCTAGCAGGAGATCTATTTTCATTCCTTGACGCTCTATTACCAAAACCAGATCTTGAAGATTTTCCAGAAGAGTTTCCATTTTCTGATCTTCTTTTTTCAAACTTTCCACCAAAGCTGCGTCGTGAAGAGTTTTCTTCTCCAAATCTTCTTCCCTCAAAAGCTCTGTTGCCAAAAGATCTTGAGCTGCCCTCTTCTAAGCCACCAAAACTACGTCTTGAAGTGTTGCCTTCTTCAAATCTTTGCCCCCTTCTACCTCTAGCGGCAAAATCAGGCCTTGAGCTATAAGATCCAGCAGATGATCTTTCTGTTTCTAATCTTCGGTTGAAGTTTCTTCCTTCAGATCGTCTAAACCCACCACCTGAATTTCTTCCAGACCTATTAGCATTCTTAGATCTTGAAGCTCTTTTAGGGTCATCAAAACTAGAATCAAGTTTAACACCAGGATACATCATTTTATGGATATCTCTCCATTTTGAATGATCTTGTGGAGTTATTAAACTTATAGCCATTCCTTCAGAACCAGCGCGCCCAGTACGACCAATACGATGAATAAAGTCTTCTTCGCATTGTGGTAAGTCATGATTAATCACACATTCAATATGCGGTATATCTAAACCACGTGCAGCAACGTCAGTTGCCACAAGAATACGATGTTTCTTATTTCTAAAACCACGAATAACTTTCTCGCGGTTTCTTTGACGAAGATCTCCATGAATAGCAGCAACACTGTGACCATGATCACGCAATTTGTCTGCTAATCTTTCTGTCCCCATTTTGGTTTTAACAAAAATAATAACAGTTCCTTCTCTTGAGTCTAATTGCTCCACCAATACACCATATTTTTCTGCTTCAGAAAGACGTATTGTTTCTTGCTTGATTGTATCAGCAGCAGAAATAGTAGAACCTATTGAGACTCTAACTGCATCTTTTAAATATTTTGTTGAAATATTTGTAATATTATTTGGCAAAGTTGCTGAGAACATTAATGTTTGACGCTGTTTCGGTAAAAATCTTGCAATTTCATCAAGTTGAATACCAAACCCCATATCAAGCATACGGTCAGTTTCATCAAGCACCAAAAATCCTGTTTTACTTAATTTCAATGTACCACGATCTAAATGATCATTTATTCTTCCAGGAGTACCAACAATTATTCTAGGATTTCCAGCTAATTGATTAAGCTGCCTACCCATTGGATCTCCACCAATTATTAACGCTGTTCTAATCTTGCTTTTATTACCCAACATTTGATTTAGCAGCGCAAGAACCTGCATAGCTAATTCTCTAGTTGGTGTTAACACTAAAGCTGTAGTATTTTCTGAATTCAATAAATATGAGATTAAAGGTATTCCATAAGCTGCTGTTTTTCCAGTTCCAGTCTGTGCTGTGCCAAGAACGTCTTGTCCCTGAAGCGCATGAGGAATTGTTTGAGCTTGAATTGGAGTTGGTGCTGTATATTTCATTGCCGCAAGTGCATTAAATAACGGCTCGGGCAACCCAAGTGATTGAAAATTTTCCATAGTATTTTTCCTGAAATTCTGAGAGAGGAAAATAATACTAATATATTTAGAAAATCTTACTCACCCTATTGTTAAGACGGCAGACTTAGGGGCTTTATTTAAACCCCCTAAGCTTAAAATTTAAGCAATTATGCTAATTTTAAATTAACTGCTGAAGTTTTACCTTTATTTGTAGCAACTTCATATGATATTTTTTCACCTTCTTTTAGGCCAGAAATACCTGCTTCTTCTAAAGCACTAATATGAACAAACACATCGCTTGTTCCTTCCTCTGGTTGAATGAAACCATAACCTTTTGTTGCATTAAACCATTTTACAATACCTGTTGACATTTCGTCTCCTTGATAACTTTATACTATTTTAAACATTACGCAAAACTACTCCGCGTAAAAATTTCTACTCTTATTACTCTTTCAGCCAGATCGTCTAAATTAACTCTGGAGAGAAATGCTTCATATTCAGGGGAAATACACCACTTAAAGTGCTAAGACCAACTTAATAACCAAAGAGCATTAGGCAAAAACCTTTCTTCATTATAAGATTAATGCTTAAAAAGTCAAGTATTTATTGGAATTACGCAACCTCAACAAATGATCCTGATTCTTCATAATCAAGAACCTCCCTAAAATCCCCCTATAAGAACCATATTAATCTCAACCAATTTTCTGTTCCATCTATAACTTAGCCATAAATTGATCAATGATATATTGTGTTTGAAACTCAGATAGCTTTTCTTCACATGCAGATATTGTATATTTTAATTCTTTCTATCTGTTCTGATAAATTAGACATATACAAAACCATATCTTAATCCTGCTCTGAAAAACAATATAACATCATACCAGTAACAAAAATAATTATTCTTACAGAATCAATTGATTCATCTCCATGAGTTACAACCATATTGTTTTCTTCTACAAAATCCAAATGGTGTTCAGTGTTGACGATATTATTTAAATATTCGTTTCGTTCTCTCATAAACTCTGTATTTATTGAATGAATTTCCGCATTCAATCGACCTTCTCCTCCACTAGATAATACTTGCTCTATACCATAATTTATCTCTTCTCTAGCTCTAGAGACATCCTCTAATTGAGTAACAACTTCCTCAATCTCGCTAACTAGCTCTAAATCTCCATCCGCTCTTGCATCCTGCAAATCTCCCCGAAGCATTTCTAGATATCCTTCCGCTATATTCATCATAACTTCAGTTTGGCTTTGTTCTAATCCATGCATAGCAACTCCTTAGAGCTAAAATTTTAATAAGATGCTAACAAGAAAAGATTAAAAGAGGATTAAGAGATATATTTATGTAAGCATAATTATTGAGATAATATTTCCCATTGGACTATTGGGATTGTGAGTGCTTCTTCTGTAACTAAAGAAAACTTCCTCTTCATCATATGTATTGCGATTAACGTCTAATATATTACTAATATTAGCTCTAGACAGCTTATCTTTAACATAACCCGGAAAATCAAACATATAATGATTTGGCTTTACACTTGGAACAAAAAACTCCTTATAACCACCTGATTCCAGCATAAAGTCTTGATATAATTCATCACCAACTTCATAGGAATGCTGCTTGATGCAAGGACCTATAATTGCGGTAATGTTTTCAGCCCCTAAAGACTTCATCTTATCTACAGCTTCTTGCATTATATTAGCTCTAGCTCCACGCCAACCAGCATGAACTGCAGATATTACCTTTTTATTCTCATCAGCCAATAATATAGGAACACAATCAGCTGTTAACACCCCCAAAGCAATATTAGGCATCGTAGTAACCTGACCATCAGCTACACAAGAATTTTGATAATCATTCACGATAATAATTTTATTGGTATGTTTTTGCTCTACAACAGATACAGACTCAGAATTAAAATGCCTAGAAACTTTTTTTAAACTCTCTTCTTTATTATTTTTTATATAAGGAAAAGACTTGGTATAAAAACCATAGCGAATATTCTTTGGCTTGAATTTATCATGAGTTATAAACATTGCCTAACCTTTTAACGGTTGCATCTTTGCCCAAAATAGACATGATTTCAAAGACACTTGGAGAAGCAGTAGATCCGGTTAATAACACCCTAGTAATACCAGCTATTTCTCCTAACTTCATCTTATTACTAATGGCGAAAGCTTTAGTGCGTTCCATCAGATCTTCTTTAGTCCAATCTTTAGATTTTGAAATATGATGCTGAAAATCTTGAATTACGTCAAATTTCATCATAATTATTTTCTTTAAATCTTCTGGAATTTCTATCTCTTCTTCTAAGATATAAATCTTAGCCATCTCTACCAATTCTAATATAGTATTTGCTCTTTGTTTTAAACTATTTAAACCTTTAAAAATATTCTCCTTGCTTTGATCACTTAATTCAGGCATATGCTCCAGCATTAACAACAACACCCTATCGTTATCAGCCTCTTTTAAATAATGATTATTTAAGTGATTCATCTTTTTAAAGTCTAATCTGGAAGGAGACTTCCCTATTGACTCTAAATTAAACCATTCTATAGCCTGATCTTGAGTAATTATCTCATCATCACCATGACTCCACCCAAGTCTTAGTAAATAATTACAAATCGTCTCTGGTAAATATCCCATATCGCGATATCCCTCCACTCCCAAAGCACCATGTCTTTTAGAAAGTTTTTTACCATCCGGCCCATGAATAAGAGGAATATGTGAAAAAGAAGGAACTTTCCATCCTAAAGCCTCATAAATAACTATCTGACGCGGAGTATTGCTCAAATGATCATCACCTCTAATAACATGGGTAACACCCATATCATGATCATCCACCACCACTGCAAGCATATAAGTTGGAGTTCCATCAGAACGTAATAAAATCATATCATCAAGGGTATGATTCTCAGTGGTAATAGTTCCTTGAACTTCATCTTCTAAAATTGTAACACCCTCACGTGGAGATTTAAGCCTAACAACATATGGAGCATCTGGATGGCTAGAAGATTTGGCATCTCTCCATTTGCTACGAATAGGCTCACCTGTTTTCATAGATTTCTCACGAAGTTTCTCTAATTCTTCTGAGCTTAAAAAACATTTATATGCTTTGCCCTTGTTAAGCAATTCTAACGCAACTTCCTTATGGCGCTCACTCTTAGAAAATTGAGTAACTTCTTCTCCGTCCCAACTCAGACCCATCCATTTAAGACCATCTAAGATAGCTTCAATTGCTTTATCTGTAGAACGCTTGCGGTCAGTATCTTCAATTCTCAGTAAGAACCTACCATTATTAGACTTAGCGAATAAATAATTAAACAAAGCCGTTCTGGCGCTGCCTATATGTAAATAACCTGTAGGAGATGGAGCAAAACGAGTGACGACATTATTCATAACCTAAACAACCTTATCTAACTAATTATTTAGCTGCATTATATAGTGTCATCGAAGGAAAATCTAGAAAAAATTACTTATCCAGACTTCCCCTACCAAATCACTTAGGAATTTTATATTTTTAATATCGAAGCTTGACATAAAAACAAATAACCCAAATTAATAAAAATCAACTAATTATAGACTTCGAAAGCTCTTCCCCCACTCTCGTCATTGCGAGCGCTTTTTAAAGCGCGTGGCAATCTCCCCCCTTCTTATAGAGATTGCTTCGTACGCCAAGGCTCCTCGCAATGACGAAGGAATCTAGGGGAATATCCATCCCTCATCATATCGTAGGAATCTATAAATAAAATAGTCAGATCTAATTCACCATTCTAACCGAATCTTTTCTCAATATATTCCGTAAGAATTCTTGTGAAATCTTGAGTTATTGTGTCTCCCCTAAGAGTGTGAGATTTCTTCCCATCAATAAACACCGGGGCTATTTTTTCCTCTCCTGTGCCAGGTAAACTAATGCCGATGTCTGCATGTTTGCTCTCACCAGGACCATTAACAATGCAACCCATTACTGCAATTTTCAAACTTTCTACCCCTGGGTACATAGTCTTCCAATCACTCATATTATCTTGAATAAATTTATCTATATCCTGAGAAAGGGTCTGAAAATAGCTGCTAGTGGTTCTACCACAACCAGGACAAGCAGAAACTTCCGGAGCGAATTGGCGAAAATTTAGTGACTGCAGAAGAGACTTACAAAGCTTAACCTCCTCTGTGCGGCTTCCCCCTGGATTTGGAGTAATAGATGCACGAATGGTATCACCAATGCCTTGCGATAATAAAATAGCCAATGCGCTAGATGTGGCCACCGTTCCTTTCATCCCCATACCAGCTTCAGTTAAACCTAAATGAAGAGCATAGTCACTATGTTTAGCTAGAGCTTGATAAACAGTTACAAGATCTGGTATGCGGCTAGTTTTGCATGACAATATTATCTTGTCCTTACTCATCCCTAAATTTTCTGCCTTTTTAGCACTTATCAAGCATGACAACACCAATGCATCATATAACACTTCTGTAGCGGTTTTAGGAGATGATTTTTTATTATTATCATCCATCAATTCTGCCAGTAAAGCTTGATCTAAACTTCCCCAATTAACTCCTATCCGGATGGGCTTATTCCTATCAAGAGCAATATTGACCATCTGCTCATATTGCTTATCTCTCTTCTGGCCAAAGCCAACATTTCCTGGGTTAATTCTATATTTATCAAGAGCTTCTGCACAATCAGGATATTCTGCAAGCAAAGAATGTCCGTTATAATGAAAACAACCAACTAAGGGTATATCGTAACCTTCTTTTAAGATAATATTCTTAATTTCTGCAACTGATTTTGCTGCCTGCTCATTATTAACCGTGATTCTAACCACCTCAGACCCTGCATTATATAGCTCAATCACCTGCTTGGCAGTACCTATAGCATCCGCAGTGTCTGTATTAGTCATGGACTGAATTAATATAGGCGCATCTCCGCCAATATAACTATTACCCACTTTCACCTTGTAAGTCTTATGGCGAGCTATTTTAGCACTTTCTTCAATATCTATTTTCTGGATTAAATCATCAATATCAGACATAAAAAACCTTTCATTAATTTATATAATAGATAATATATGATAAAAAATTACTACTGCCTAGATAAACTTTTAAGGTTTGATTTTCCTGCTGCAAAAGGATTAACTCTTTTCATAGGGCCTCCTTCCTCCATTCCTACACCCAACATTGCAGCTCCTAGTTTTTTCACTGCATCTTGTTCTTGATTTGGAGCAGCCTTCTCTAAAATTTGTGGCTTTAATCCTACTTGCTCTAAAAGCTTTTTCATTTCTTCTTTAGGATCAGCAACTCTTTGCAATTCATCTTCTGTTAGTTGAAGTGCTTCTTTATTAGCAGGATGATCTATAATTTTTGAAAATTTATTTTTTAAAGTTGGATCTGATTCTCTCTCGGGCAAGTGTTGATTTAATTGAGCCACAAGTGCTGCATTTATATAGGCATTGAGATTCTTAGGATCCATCCTATCATCTGGCTCAAGCTGATCATTTAACTGATGCAACTTAACAGCCATAGGAACGAGATCAGCTTGTATTTCTTCTATCACATCTTGTGCTTCTTGCTTTTTTCCTTCAGAGAACCTTACTAATTTTTGAGACTCTTGAGAGGTTTGTTGCAACGCAAATACTTTCTTAAAAGCTTCAGAATAGGTAAGATCATCAGTAAGTTCATAAATTTTATTTTGATCCATAAAATCCTCTTTTTTAAACTTAAGATCTTTTTGATATTCACTAGCTACCTCTTCCATAATTCTATCACGATCTTCAATACTCGCCATTTTTAATTGAGCTTCTTTCTCTTTGGAATATTTAGCATGATAACTTGATATAGCGTCTTGAGCTTCCCTAGATAAGGCTGGTAATTCTCTAACTACATTCTTTTTTGCATCAAAATCTGAAATATTTTTAGTTGTTTTCATTGCAGTTGTAGTTTTATCTTCAGCCTTACTGGTAGCAAATTTTTGCTTATTTTCACCCATAGCATTCACAACTATATCTTTTAACTCAGCTGAATAATGGTCTAATTTAGGAGTTTTATAATCACTTAAATCAATCCTATCCGTTATAAGATTAACCGTTTCAGTGAATTTCTGTGTAATGGCAGTGACTTTATCTTTTTCCTTTTCATACTCAACCCTAGCTTCTTCTACTTTAGCAGGCAATTCTTCTCTTAAAATTCCTTGGGCTCGCTTTAAATAATCATCTAAAACCATGTTGGGCAATCTTTTTCTACTTTTTTGAAAGTCCTTTCTACTGATTACATCAGTAATTTCACGAGAGTCATTTGTCATACGATCTATAGAATTAAATTGTTTCTTAAGATTGTTATATACTATAAAAGCAGCATTTC
The DNA here is from genome assembly GCA_025210695.1 of Rickettsiales bacterium. Taxonomy (NCBI): domain Bacteria; kingdom Pseudomonadati; phylum Pseudomonadota; class Alphaproteobacteria; order Rickettsiales; species Rickettsiales bacterium. The sequence continues at coordinate 43,152 of JAOARE010000018.1, read as the reverse complement.
TAGGTTCATCCGCTTGGCTATGAACCTCTGGAAACACAGTGATCATCTCAGAAAATCCATTCTTTACTGCTGTTTCTGCCCCTTGGGAATTAGAATCTATAACTCTATTGACCATATCAGATGCTATTGTTAAATCTCCTTGCAAAGCTGCCTTGGCTATTAAGTCCCTTTCTATAATTTGTTCTGGAGTGAATTCTTCATGCCCAGTTAAGTCAATTCTTTCTATTTCCTTTTTCTTAGGCTGCTCTTCTACAACCAACTCCTCTTCTTTTGCTTCTTCAGCAGTTGGCAAAGGAGTGCTAGTTCCACTACTAACCCTAGATTCATATTCTTTTAGAGCTTCTTCACCAGATGATAAAGGAGTGCTAGTTCTACTACTAATCCTAGATTCATATTCTTTTAGAGCTTCTTGACCTAACATTTTGCTTGTAGTTTTTTTATCAGTTGTCTTCTCACTCTCTCCTAATATAGCATCCATATTTACGGCAACTGAATTTGGACTTCCACGCCCCTCACCTTTTTGCTCTATAGAACTGAGCGGAGAATTGCTTCTACTTGGAGATTCTGGTGCATCAAAATATAGTTCGTCATCATCCTCTAAAAATCCTTTAGATAATTCATTATGTTTTTCTTTAGTAAGCCCTTTAGCTCCATATTTATCTGATAATAATAAAATAGTTTGATTTCTCTCTACCGTCTCCTCACCATCTAAAAGTATCTCTAAGGCATTTTTTTCATGTTTAGTATCTTTAGAATTAACATCTATTTCAGGATGACTTGATAACAAATCTAACATAGACTGATAATCACCTGTTTTTGCATATACTCTAAGTACTGTTTCTAACTGTTCTTTATTAAAATGTTTCATGATAAATATACCTATATATATTGAATTATAAATATGATACAACAGCTATCATTAATAAATAATTAACTTCATAATATAAAATATAACTTCCTTTCATCCCTTGAATATTAGCTCTTAAGAGATTATATTTATTCCTACCAATAAAACACTAAAATATAAGGTAACTTGATCCATGGCCACAAAAACAAAAAAGAATAAATTAGTTTTACCATTAGTCCCACTAAGAGACATCGTAATGTTCCCTGGGATGGTATCTCCTCTTTTTGTTGGCAGAAATAAATCTATCCTTGCAATAGAAAATGCAGTAGCGCAAAATCAACAAGTTGTTTTTGTCACCCAGAAAGACTCCAATAACAACAACCCTGATGAACAAGATATTTATAATATTGGGGTTGTTGGAAATATTCTACAATTATTAAAATTACCTGATGGGACCATTAAAATTCTTGTTGAAGCAAAAGAAAGAGTAGTTATAAAAAAAGTTTTTACTACCCCAGAATGTTTATCTAGCGAAGTAACCTTCTTAAAAACCCAGAAAGAATCTAATGATATCCAACTAGAAGCTTTATCTAGAACAGTTTTTGATAATTTTTCTGAATATGCTCAATTGAATAAAAAAATCAATCCTGAGGTTATTAACGCTTTATCTGAAATAAAAGATCCTGCAATTTTATCAGATAGCATAGCAAGTCATATGCTTATAGATAATGAATTAAAACAAGAAATTTTAAGCATAGTTAGCACTACTAAAAGAATAGATAGAATCATCTTAGCTTTAGACAACGAAATTAGCATCCTTAATACAGAGAAAAAAATTCGTAGTAGAATTAAAAAGCAAATGGAGAAAGTTCAAAAAGACTATTATCTAAATGAACAAATGAAAGCCATACAAAAAGAATTGACCGAAAATGAAAAAGGTAAAACTGAATTTGAAGAAATTGAAGATAAAATAGCAAAAACTAAATTATCTAAAGAAGCTACTGATAAACTTAAGTCTGAGTTAAAAAAACTTAAGTCTATGAATAGTATTTCAGCTGAAGCATCTATTGTACGAAATTATATAGACACTGTATTAGCACTGCCATGGGGCAAGAAAAACAAAGTAAAAAATGATTTAGTCCATGCAAATAAAGTTTTAAATGATGATCATTATGGATTAGAAAAAGTTAAAGAACGAATCTTAGAATATTTAGCTGTTCAAAAAAGAACCAATTCTTTAAAAGGCCCTATTATTTGTTTAGTTGGTCCTCCGGGAGTTGGAAAAACATCTTTAGCAAAATCAATAGCTGACGCAACTGAACGTAACTTTATTCGTTTTGCCATGGGAGGAATGCGTGACGAAGCAGAAATCCGTGGACATCGCCGTACTTATATTGGAGCAATGCCAGGAAAGATCATACAATTAATGAAAAAAGCAAAATCAATGAATCCTGTATTTTTGCTTGATGAAATTGATAAGCTTGGAAGCGATTATCGTGGAGATCCATCTTCTGCTTTGCTCGAAGTATTAGACCCAGAACAAAATAATAAATTTGTTGATCATTATATGGAGATAGAATTTGATCTATCTAATGTATTATTTGTGGCTACAGCTAATAATGTGCAGAACATACCTCGTCCACTGCTAGATAGAATGGAAATAATTAAGCTCTCTGGATATACTGAAGATGAAAAAGTAAATATTGCTTCAAAATATTTAGTTCCAAAACAAAAGAAAGATCATGGTCTTAAAGTCAAAGAATTAGATATCGAAGAAGAAACCCTTAGAGATATAATTCGTTATTACACAAGAGAAGCTGGAGTTCGAAGCCTAGAAAAAGAAATAGCTAAAATTTCTCGTAAAATGGTTAAATCTATAATAGAAGGAAAGGAAAACTCTACTATTCTTACTAAGGATAATTTAGATAAATTCTGTGGAACTAAAAAATACAACTTTGGTAAAGCTGAAAATGATAATGCTGTTGGCGTGGTAACAGGCCTTGCTTATACAGAAGTTGGTGGAGAACTATTATTAATAGAAGCTGTTAATGTTCCTGGAAAAGGATTAATAAAAACAACAGGTAAGCTTGGAGAGGTAATGCAAGAATCTGCCCAAGCTGCTTTCAGTTACTTTAAATCACAAAGCAAAGAATATGGAGTTATTCCACCTTTTTACCAAAAATATGATACTCATATCCACGTTCCAGAAGGAGCAGTACCTAAAGACGGTCCCTCTGCTGGAATTGCTATGTTCACTGCTATAGTATCTATCATGACTGGAGTTGCAATTAAAAAATCTGTAGCAATGACCGGAGAAATAACTTTAAGAGGTAGAGTATTACCTATTGGAGGATTAAAAGAAAAATTACTCGCTGCATTAAGAGGAGGCATAGAAACCGTTATTCTTCCATCAGAAAATGAGAAAGATTTGGCTGATATTCCTAAAAATGTAACCAAAAACTTAAAAATAATTTTTGTTTCTACAGCCGAAGAAGTATTAAAAACAGCGCTAATTAAACCTTTAACCCCCGTAGTATGGGTTGATAGTGACCAAAAAACAAGTTTTCTTCAAGAAAATACAGATATCAGCGTTGTAACGCATTGACATATAATTCAAAGTAGGGAACTATAGTAGTTAGTGCTGGTAAATTGTATCTTTTTATAGGTCTTAATTAACCTAGCTTAATCTTGAATAAATAATATATTGTTTGTTCTATAACGTTAACTTTATAATAAAAGGGTATCACTGTGAATAAAAAAGAATTAGTAGCCATGATGGCAGAATTATCATCTCAATCAAAAGTTTGTTGTGAAAAAAGCTTAGATGCATTCATGCTCGCTGTATCAAAAGCTCTTAAAAGCGACGATGATGTTAGATTAGTTGGTTTTGGTACATTCCATGCAGTAAAAAGAAAAGCAACAACTGGTCGTAACCCACGCACTGGTGCTGAAATTAACATCTCAGCTTCTACTCAGCCTAAATTTAAAGCTGGAAAAAGCTTAAAAGACGCAGTTAATTAGTATTTAATTAAATCTGCTATTTTTAAAAAGGTGGCTTGTACTAAATAAGTCACCCTTTTTTTTCTTTGAAGTATTATGAAGAGAAATTTATTCCATGCGCATCACTTGTGAAAAATGTAATGCTGTTTATTCTATTGCAGAAAAAATAATTGGTTCTTCGGGGCGTATAGTAAAATGCGCTAAATGCTCTCATAATTGGATGGCTCTTCCTTTAAGTGAGTCTCAGAAAATCCCTCAAATTCCTCTACCTAAAAAGAAAAATTTAAGAAAAGAACCGGAAAATTATTCTTTAAAACTTATTTCTATATTATTATTAATTGCTTCAATAACAGTTATCTCTTTTCTTTTTTTCTCAAGAGATCTAATAAAATACAAGCCTCTTGAAGCTATTTATAATAGTTTTTCTGTATACGACAACTCTGGTATAAAGTTAAAAGACTTTACTTATAAAATTGATTATACGGATATAATCATCAATGGAATCTTAATCAATGACTCTTTAGAAAACAAGAAAGTTCCTAATATAAGATATACTCTGCTTGATAAAAATAAAAAAATTGTTTTTACTTCCACTGTATCCCGTGATCAATATATTTTAAAACCTAATACAAAACTACCAGTTACATATAAAATTAACAATGTCAGAAAGCCTGTTAAATATCTTCAAATTGATATAGGCAATAAGTTAGAATTATTACTTGGCTCACAATAACCAAACTCCCTATACTTAAATTTTGTTATAAACTGTAATTAATACATGGGTACATAGTGAAAAATTTACTAGAATTACTACAATCGCTTTCATCTAATTTGCATGCTGCAATATGGTCAAAGAACATAAAAGAAATAATTGCAGTAGTAGAAAAATTCCATCAGCGTAAATTATCCATAGATAATGCCGTAATGGCAGGGGTCACTCCTCTGTTCAGAGCCATACAATCAAAAAATATTGATATTGTCAAAGTTATTATAAACGCCGGCGCAAGTGTACATTCAACTCTCCCAGATGGACGCAGCGCCTTAGATTATGCAAAAGAATCTCCAGATATATATAATCTCTTAACGCAACATCAATCACAAAACATAGATTCCTCATTCTTAGAGGAACAAATATTATTTATTCCTCCAGATGGAAATTGTATGTATAACTCAGTTCTAGAAGGATATAGAAGATTAGGAAGAGATGATACACCAGATTTATCAACTTTAAGAGAAATGGTATATGACAGAATAATCAACTCAACTGGCGGAGAACATAATGAATATACGCATGCAATAGAACAACAATTAATAAATCTTATAGCCAACTTTCCTATAACTATTGAAAACCTTGAAGACTTAGCTGGATTAAACCTAGAGATCTATAATATTATAAAACCATATATTCTATTATATAACTCAGGAACCCCTGTATTAGACTCAATGAGACAAAATGGAGCTGTAAATCAATATATTGAAACCATTCTGACAAGTGGAAATTGGGGAAGAGATGTTGAGTTATCGGTTATGAGTAGAGTTTTAGATATAGAAATTATTATACATGGCCCTGGTGCACCAATAATAGTAAACAATGCAGAGAATGAACACGCTCCTTCCATTCACTTAAGCTTCACCGGAAATCATTATAACTTAATAATCCATCATGCAATGAATACTCACCTCTTTAATATAGAGGAGGAAGATGAAGACATATCTTATATCTTTCCAGATGAAGAGCAATTTATTTCAGATCAAATTCTTCCTAATGATCTTCCTGTAGAAATGTTGTTTGTCGCCACTATTCTTATGGTAGGCATTTCATTATATGACAATGAATTTTTCCAATGGTATAATTAATTGATAGTAAGAAATAATTAATTTTATAATAATGAGTGTAAAATGGACCAAGACTCTATGGATGCATTACCTAATAACTCTACTTTAACAATTAATCCACAATTAAGAGGAGATATACTTGAGATAAATAATTTTAATAACACTCTTTATAATCATACTGAACACGAGTTTCCAAAAGCAACCACTACAACTATAGTAATCAGCACATTGGTTGTAATAACTTTTTTAGCTGGTATATATTCTATCACTAGCAAATCAATTCCATCATTTAAGCCTTGAATCAATTTAATCATCTGAATATAATGAATTCTTTCAATTATATAATTAATATAAGTAAATGTTATTAATCGCTTCTGATCATGCAGGTTTTGAGTTAAAACAAGTTATAACTCAATTCTTAAAAGACAATAATCAAGAATTTATTGATTTGGGCTGCAATAACACAAATGCTGTAGATTATCCTGATTATGCTTATAAATTAGCATTAAAAATAACAGATAAGGCTATATTAATTTGTGGTAGTGGAATAGGCATGTCTATTGCTGCCAATAGGTTTTCTCATATTAGGGCTGCCTTATGTAATGATCCTGAAATGGCAAAGCTTGCTAGAGAACATAACGATGCGAATGTTTTAGTGCTTGGGGCTAGAATTATAGATCAAAATACAGCTATAAAGTGCTTGAAAGTTTTTTTGAACACAAAGTTCAAAGCTGGGCATCACCAAATTAGAGTTGACAAATTAAAGGAGAATATCCAAATGAATAAATTTTTTAGCAACAACCTAAACGATACTGACAATGATATTAAACAATCAATTGATAAAGAATTACATCGCCAACAGAATCAAATTGAATTAATCGCATCTGAAAACATAGTGAGTAAAGCAGTGCTTGAAGCTCAAGGAAGCATTCTCACTAATAAATATGCTGAAGGATACCCTGGAAGACGTTACTATGGAGGATGTGAATTTGTTGATGAAATAGAATCTTTAGCCATTGAAAGAGCAAAGAAACTATTTAACTGTAATTTTGCTAATGTTCAACCACATTCAGGATCTCAAGCTAACCAAGCAGTTATGTTAGCTCTTGTAAAGCCTGGCGATAAGATTCTGGGAATGTCTCTTGCTGCCGGTGGTCATTTGACCCATGGAGCGGCCCCTAACATGTCTGGTAAATGGTTTGAAGCCATTCAATATGGGGTAGGTAGAGAAGATTCTTTAATAGATTTTGATCAAGTAAGGTCTTTAGCATTAGAACACAAACCAAAAATAATTATTGCTGGTGGATCTGCCTATCCTAGAGTAATTGATTTTGCTAAATTTAGAGCAATAGCAGATGAGGTTGGAGCTTATTTCTGGGTTGATATGGCCCATTTTGCTGGATTAGTAGCCGTTGGAGAACATGATAATCCACTAAATTATGCTGACGTTGTCACCACAACCACTCATAAAACCCTACGTGGCTCTCGTGGTGGAATGGTACTAACTAATGATGAATCAATATCTAAGAAAATTAATTCCGCCCTATTCCCTGGTCTGCAAGGTGGACCGCTCCTTCACGCAATTGCAGGAAAAGCAGTAGCATTTAAGGAAGCACTCTCTGATGAATATAAAACTTATATTAAAGACGTAATAAAAAATGCAAAAATCATGGGAGAAGTTATCTTAGAAAGAGGCTTTGGTGTGGTTACTGGAGGAACAGATACCCACTTACTTCTTATAGATCTAAGTCCAAAAAATATTACTGGGAATATAGCAGAAAAAAACCTCGAAGAAGCAGGGCTAACTTGCAATAAGAACTCCATTCCTTTTGATAAAGAAAAACCAATGGTGACTTCAGGAATCAGAGTTGGATCCCCTGCTGGTACTACCCGTGGATTTAAAGAAAAGGAATTCAAACTAATTGGTAATTTAATAGCTGATGTTTTAGATGCAATAGCTTTAAATAATGAAGATAACTTGAGACAAGTGGTTAAAAATACTGCAGCTCAAGTTGCTAAGCTTTGCAAAGAATTCCCTATATATACTTAGAAAGTTTTAAAATATTATTTATCTTATTGTGGTAATATAGTTTTTTATGTTGTAGAATTACTACAGTATTTCTAAAAATGCCACATAAAAAGATGAATTTAGAAACGTGCAAAAGGTATTTACATAAGATCAATCCCTTAAAACTAATGCGTTACCACACAGTTATTTTATTAATGGCTGTGATGGTGAGCGTATTTTTTACCTATAATGAATTAACTAAAAGTCAATTATCTGCTATTCAGAACCCATCCACTATAATCATATTAATTGTAATAAACTTAATTTTAATTTTATCTCTAGCAATTTTGGTAGTAAGAAAATTATTCCGTCTTTGGCATAAAAGTAAACATCAGTCTGGAAAACTGCAAAACAGAATTATTTTTATGTTCTGCTTGATAGCTGCAGTACCAACCATTGTTGTTACAGTTTTCTCCACCATATTCTTTAATTTTGGAATTCAATCTTGGTTTGATCAAAGAGTTAGCACTGCTATTAATGAATCAGTAGTGGTTGCTGGATCATATTTTGATGTGCAATTACAATTAATTGAATCTGATGTTAGAATAATGTCTCAAGATATAGATTATCTTGCCGAATATAATTTTTATAATACAGAACAACTTGAAGGATATTTAAACAAACAAGCTGAAGATAAGAATCTTGTGGAAGCAGTTGTATTTAAATTAGACGAAAATAAAATTATAGCCCAAAGTAATTATAATTTTACTATTCCATTTAACGATTTACCAGATAATTCCATAGAAGAAGCAGAAGCAAATAATGTGGTGGTTATGAAAGCTGATGAAGATAATAAAGTAAGAGCTCTGGTACAGCTAGACTTTTTAAATGACGTGTATTTACTTATTGGTAGAGTTGTTGACAATCAAGTTCTAGAACATATGATTAATACCAGAGGAGCAGCCAGTGAATATGAACGTTTGCGTGGAAAGATCTCCAATTTACAAATTCAGTTTCTAATTATATTTATAGTGGTATCTCTATTATTACTTTTTGCTGCAATATGGCTTGGTATAATATTATCCTCCGCCTTAATAAAACCTTTAAATAGATTAGTGGCTGCTACTGAACAAATAACAGAAGGAAACTTTAATATAGACGTCAACATATCTAACAAAACTGATGAAATATCAGCTTTAGCTAGAGCATTTAACATAATGGCTTTAGAGCTTGGAAACCAAAGAGAAAAACTTATAGAAGCCAATCATGAAATCCAAGCTAAACATCACTTTAGCGAAACTGTTTTATCTGGTGTGTCAGCAGGTGTTGTCGCGCTAGACCTAGAGAAACAAATTTCAGCGATCAATCCTACTGCTATAAATATATTATCTCTTGATAAAAACATAGATTTAACCGATCAATCATTTGATAAATTATGCCCTGAAATTGCTACTCTTTTACCTCATGCACAAGAATTTATTGGTCATGAAGTGAAGAAAGAAATTGTAATTAATAGAGGAACTCGTAGCTCTATTTTAGCTGTTAGAATCATGACTGAGAAATTCTTAGGAAAAACAGAGGGCTATATTGTCACTTTTGACGATATAACAACTTTAGTTTTGGCACAAAGAAGTGCAGCATGGTCAGACGTTGCAAGAAAAATTGCCCATGAAATAAAAAATCCTCTCACACCTATTCACTTAGCAGCAGAAAGACTGAAAAAGAAATACTCAGGAGAGGTTAGCGATATAAAAAACTTTGATAAATACATCGATATAATAGTTAAACATGTAAAAGATATTGGTACAATGGTAGAAGAATTTGTTCAGTTTGCTAGAATGCCTACACCTAGTTTTGAGGCTGTAAACATATCTCAATTAATTAGAGAAGCCATTTTTTCAAGAAAATGCTTAGACAAGAATATTCAATACGTCACTGAAATTAATATAGATCCGGCCATGGTAAATTGTGATACTCGTCAAATAAGTCAAGTATTATTAAATCTACTTAAAAACGCTGAAGAAGCCATTGAAGAAGGACCTAATTCTAATAACGGAATAATAAAAGTTATCCTCTTAAAAAGAGATAATTTTATTGAACTTGAAGTTATAGATAATGGCGGTGGATTCCCAAGTGAATTATTTGATCGATTAACAGAGCCTTATTTAACAAGTAAAGCAACAGGAACTGGATTAGGGCTAGCAATTGTTAAAAAGATATTAGATGAGCATAAAATTGATCTATCATTGGCCAATAATGATGAAGGCGCAACCATTAAACTAACTTTTAAAGAAACAAATAAAGGATAATTATGACTTACAACGTTTTAGTAGTAGATGATGAAGAAGATATTTGCAACCTTATTTGCGATGTATTGCAAGATGAAAAATATGAAACCAGGGTGGCATCAACGGATCTAGAATCATTGTCCATGTTAGATGATAAAGTTCCAACTGTGGTTATTTTGGACGTTTGGCTACAGGGCAGCGAACTTGATGGACTTGGAATATTAGAAATAATCAAAAAAAAATATCCATACCTTCCAGTAATTGTCATAAGTGGTCATGGAAACATAGAAACAGCTGTAAATGCTATTAAAATGGGAGCATATGACTATATAGAAAAACCCTTCACTGAGGATAAATTACTCATTACTATTAAAAGAGCATGTGAAGTTGCAAAACTACAAAAAGAGAATGATGCTCTAAGAATGTATGCTATTGAGTCTCAAAAACTAATAGGAAACTCCTCAGTAATGACCTCACTAAAACAATCCATTCTTAAAATTGCTCCTACATCAAGTAGAGTACTAATTACTGGACCACATGGAAGTGGGAAAAAATTGGTAGCAAAGTTATTACATGAGAAATCTAAACGTAAATCACAACCATTTATAGTTTTTTCTGCGGCAGGTATGTCTGAAGAAAGAGCACATCTTGAATTATTTGGTGAAGAAAGTAAAGATGTTTTTTCTCAACCACGCAAAGTGGGAGTTCTTGAATTGGCTCATATGGGAACTTTATTTATAGATGAAGTAGCTGATTTGCCAATAAACGCACAAAGTAAAATACTGAATTTCCTGCAAACAAATAATTTTGCTAGAAATGGTAGTAAGAATATGGTTAAGCTTGATGTGAGAATTATTTCTTCCACAAGTAAAGATTTAAAAAAAGAAATCTCTCAAGGAAAATTCAGAGAAGATTTATTCTATAGATTAAATGTTATTGAAGTAAACGTCCCACCTTTATCAGAAAGAAAAGATGATATTCAGCTTTTAAGTGAATTCTTCTTGCATTATTTTTATCAATATTCGGGATTTCCTCTGCGTAAACTTGCAACTGAAACCATTTTAACTTTACAAAATTACAACTGGCCAGGAAATATCCGTCAATTACGTAATGTTATTGAGTGGTTACTTATTATGTCAGACTCTAATCCCAATGAACTAATAACTTCTGATATGTTACCTCCTGAGTTAATGAACAACTCCTCTTCTAGTGCCATGGAAAACACCCCCAGCAGCAGCACCTCCACTAATAACTCTATTGATATGCCACTTAGAGACGCTCGAGAAGCTTTTGAAAGACAGTATTTATTAACTCAATTAACAAGATTTGATTCAAACATTACAAAAATGGCAAATTTTATAGGTATGGAGCGATCAGCCCTACACCGCAAATTAAAAAGCCTGGAAATTGGAAATAATGATGAATAAACATAGAAAACCATCTGCAATAATTTTTGATTTTGATGATACATTAGTGAATGCTAGACCCATTATTAATAAAGCTCTAACAGCCACATTTAATCATTTTGGACTATCTGAGGAAATAATAAAATTAAAAAATATTGATATTAATCTATCCTTAAGAGATTATTTTTATAGTATATTTGCTGATAATGTGAAAGAAGCAAGAGATGTTTATTATAGTAACTATATAGAATATGCAAAAGATCTAGAAACTTTAGAACATTCAGAAGATGTGCTAAAAATATTACGCAAGAATAATGTATATACTGCTATAGTTAGTAATAAAAACGCTCCAAGACTACGTTATGAAGTTACTGAAAAATTTCTATGGAAAGATTATTTTAATCAGATAATTGGCTCAGGAGATTCAGAAAAAGACAAACCATCCCCCCTTCCAGCAAAAATTTCATTGCAAAATGCAAACATAACTGATTATAGTAATGTCTGGCTTATTGGAGACAGCTTAGTTGATCTAAAAACTGCAGAGAATTTAGGATGTAAGGCTGTTCTGTTTGGAAACCTAAATCTCCAAGATACTAGTAAATTTTACTTCACTGTTCGTAACCATGCAGAACTACTGAGAATATTAAAGGACTTATATGTTTAGAATTTTATTTACTACCCTACTAATATTTTTGTCTTCCCTTTCTATAGCAAATGAAGAACAACAAGAAGAAGTAATTCAAAACACAACTTTTGAAGAAGAATTTGCCAACAACAAACAATATGCCACCATACAAATTCTCAACAAAATTACTGCTAAAACAAAATATATGGACATTAAAGTTAACGAAGAAAATAGCTTTGGACCAATAAAAATAAAAGTGCTCTCTTGTTGGAAAGCTTCTCCTTATGATTTATCTGAAAACAAAATTCTACTGAATATCTCAGAGAAAAAAATTGGAACAAAAGAGTATGAAAATATCTTTGAAGGATGGATGTTTTCTAGCAGTCCAGCCATATCTACAATGGAGCACCCCATATATGACGTGATAGCTATCAACTGCCATGACAATTAATATAATAGAAGAAGATAGCTGTCCAAACAGCCAAAATAAAGAAACAATCTCTTTAGATGATCTAAAAGAACTTGAGAATTATCCAACAATAGAAATTCCTTACGTAACAATATGTTTTGCTCATTGTAATTATAATAATGGATGGAATAATTATAATGTCACTCATAGTTGTGAAGTTGCCCCCTCTCAGCACAGCTATGTTAATAAAATTAAAAACCTTATTAAATCAGCGAACACTTTATTAGAAAGACTAGTACAACATTATCCTAATAGTAATATTACATGTTCTGGTTATGAGATATCAGGTGTTGTAAATGAAGAAGATCGTGCTGATTGGTTATGTGATCAGCTCAATCCAATTATAAAGTTTGTTGATCATCTTGACTGCTAAAAAAATTAATTGAGAAATATTTGATAATGCATTATTGGTAAAATGGAAGCCATTATAATCTTACATTAGTTTATGAACTCCGAGGAACTGCGAGATCAGATGATGAAAGCTTAGTATATATTGAAAGTTATGTCCCAGATTCTAATCACAACTCTTTCTCTTCTAGCGCAATAGTAGTTTCTAGATGGATTACACAAAAATGTCAGATATCTAATATTATGGTGCGGTCGAGAAGATTTGAACTTCCACCCCCTTGCGAGGACAGCGACCTCAACGCTGCGCGTCTACCATTCCGCCACGACCGCAAAACAATATAGTCATAGAGTTTATAGCAAAGTTATCTAAATAATCCAAGTAATAAATTCAAGATATATGTTCAAAAGCTTGAGCTGTTAGCATTCTTCCTCTTGGAGTGCGCTGAATAAGCCCTAATTGAATTAGAAATGGCTCAATAGTTTCTTCAATATTGTCTTTCTGTTCGGCAAGACCAGCGGAAATAGTTTCAATTCCTACCGGACCACCAGCATAATTATCTGCAATGAAGCTTAAATATTTTCTATCACCACTATCTAAACCTAAATGATCCACATCCATTTCATTTAAAGCAATATCTGTAATCTTATCATTTATAACATTATAATTATAAACTAAAGCATAGTCTCTCACACGTTTAAGGATTCTCAGCGCTATTCTTGGAGTTCCTCTACAACGCCTTGCAATAACACCTGCTCCTTCCTTATTGATATCAACCTTAATAATTGATGAAGCACGCATTATAATTTTCTCTAAATCTTCTGGTTCATAAAACTCTAAGCGGAAAGGAATACCAAATCTATCACGCAGAGGATTAGAAATTAAACCAATTCTGGTGGTGGCTCCAACAAGAGTAAATTTTGGAAGATCTATCTTGATGCTACGAGCAGAAGGCCCCTCGCCTATCACTATATCCAAATTAAAGTCCTCCATAGCTGAATAAAGAATTTCTTCAACACTAGTATTAAGACGATGAATTTCATCAATAAACAACACATCATTTTCATTAAGGCTGGTTAAAATGGCAGCTAAGTCACCAGACTTAGCTAGAATAGGACCAGCTGTGGATTTAAAACTACTACCCATTTCATTGGCAATAATTTGCGCTAAAGTGGTTTTACCCAAACCCGGAGGACCATATAACAAAACATGGTCTAATGAATCTTCGCGTTTTATAGCAGATTTGACATAAATCTGAGCATTCTCTTTAAGTTTATTTTGTCCTATAAACTCATTAAAACTTAAAGGACGTAATTTATTATCGCCATCTTCTTTTATTTCTGGATCTAGTAGTTCATTGTTACTCATGATGATAACTCTTTTAATGCAGATCTAATAAGTTCATTAATGCTAATATCTGGTTTTTCTTGAGTTATATTTTTACATATATTATATGCTTCATTTCTTGAATACCCTAAGCTGGTTAATGCTGACAATGCATCATTAATATAACTTTCAGCTTGATTAGACACAGGAGCTTTAGAGGACATGTTAGGATATTTAGCAATATATAAATTAGCTTTCCTACTTAACTCTGTAAAAATACGCTCAGCAAGCTTAGGGCCAACACCAGCAATATGCTTAAAATCTTCTACCTTACGATCTATAATTGAATTTATTAACTGAGCTGGATCTAAACTGGATAAAATAACCAAAGCAAGCTTAGGGCCAATTCCTTGAACAGTTATTATATTATCAAACCATTCTTGCTCTGCACGCTCTATAAATCCAAATAAACTAATATCATCTTCCTTCACATGCATATTAATTAAAAAAGAAGCTGCTTCACCCAAGCCTGGGAGGCAAGACAAAGTTTTATCTGAGCAATAGACGACATATCCCACACCAGATACATCAAGTATCACTCTAGATTCCTCTATCTCATCTAATATTCCTTTTAATTTGCCAATCATATATCTGCTCTTATATTATTGATAGATTCTAGTGTAATACAGGAGAATAAGCAAATATATTGTTTCTAAACAATGGAGTTAGATGTCACTAAAAAATCTGTATATTTAAATATAAAAATCTAAAATTCACTTTCAGCAGCAATAGCTTCAACACCTACCATTATATGTGCACTACAAAAAGGGAATAGCATTAATTGGTCATTACCACCTAAATTTTCTTCGCTTCCACAAGCGCTACAATAACCTTTAAAAATATCAGACATTTCTGAGTGATCTTTAATAAAAACATACATCTGATTAAAAACATCAGAAAGTTCTTTGGGGGCTAGCTGCTTGACTTCTCTGATAGCATTGCTAATATCATCAGCTACATCTGCATTTTTAACATTCACCGTTGAAAGATCATTTACAGTCTTAGATAATAGAGTATATAGTTTATTATTACTCTTTTTTATAACTTCAGCCTTATAATCATATGCTTCAATAGATCCATCAAAAGTAAAATATGAATCCTGCATATTATAAAGCTGTTGATATAAAGTATAAAGTAACTTCGCTGTTTCTTTTATTTCTTCAGTCTTTTTATCATTTTTATATGATAGTAACTCAATTCCCTTTAATGAATCTTCTACTTCATTCATATATAGCTTGCATTTATCTTTTACTTCTGTGTTAATACCTTGATTAAAAGTCGTCTTCTCTTGGTTCTTAGAAATCATTCCAGCTAATTTAGCGTAATCTATTGAAGCTGTTTCTACTTGAGAATTTTTGGTATTTTGAGATATTACTTCAGCAAGCTTATTATAATCCATTGGACCTTGAGCTCCTTTACCTTCAACTTTCTTAGCCACCATATCAGATAGTTTTTCATAATCTATGTCAGCAGCAGTTGCTTGAGGAGACTGAGCGGCTTTGCCTTCTAATTTTTTTGCCACCATATTTGAAATCTTATCATAATCTAACGATTGAGAAGCTTGTTGTTTAGTAGCTTCTTGTAATTTTTGATTATAATCTAGATCTAGCTGTTTTTTCTGTTGTTCCACTTCTAGCAGCTTTTGCTTATGCTCTAAATCTTGCTGAGACTTCTGATGCTCCACATCTTTTAATTTTTGCTGATGCTCTACATCTTGCAGATCTTTCTTCTTTCTCTGCTCTGCTTCTTGTAACTTTCTTTGTTCTTCATCTTGCAACTTTTTTTGTTCTGCTGCCTTTTCTCTTTTTTGTTTTTCATATTTTGGATGAGACATTTTAAAACCTATATATTAAACTTATTCCTGTTTCATAGCTTTGCAATAAAAATGGTGACACAGTGTCAGGTGTACTATTACTTACCGTCATAGATTGTGTTTTTGTTTTACCTAAATCTATAAACCTGAAGAAAGTATCAAAAGAAAAATCATTAGTTAGCTTTGATTGAAGGCCAAAACCAACATTCCAAGCTAAGTCATAGTTACTGTTTGAACCAGAAGAAACAGTAAAATCTCCAGCATTATAATTAGAAGAATAATCCCCCATTGATATTCTAGATAATCCTAAACCCACATTCACATATGGTGAAAAAATCTCATTAACTGGTGCATTATAATAAGTATTTAGCATTAATGTTGTGCTGCTAATCTGTTGATTAGCAGTAATATTATCTCCATCATAGCTCCCATCAAATGAAAATTTATAATTGGTTCTACCAGTAAGGGTTAAATCACTTCTAATATTTTTATTAAAAATATAACCAATACCAGCTCCATAAAATTCTGACCTAAGAAGTTTTTGATTATAATATGTATTGTTATTATCTAACTTCTCACTTGGTTGAGACAAACCAGCATCTATTCTTGCATAAAAGGGAGATTTTTTATCACAACTTTTTGCATTAGCAAAATTACACATAAATACCGAAGCCGCTAATATAATAATAGCTTTTTTATCTATAGTTATATTTAAAAACATTTAATTCACCCTATCTTTCATATTAGTAATATTTACTTAGCAGGAATCTCCACACTCAATAGCAGGAATTGTCACTCCTAATAGTTTTTCAGCAGATTGTGTTAAAGTTTCACCATTAGCACCTACATTCACCTTATATCCTAAACCTTGAATTTCTTCAGGAGAGGCAATTTTTAAAACATTTTGTAATTCTTCATAATCTATTATAGCGCTAAAAGCGCTACCCATAATTATCTTAAGGTCCGAGTTCATATGCATCTTTTCCACCCTAATCAACATATCATCTATCACTGTATCTGAAAGTGTAACCATTGGAAAATGACTCTCACAATTAGCCTTAGAAATTTCATATTGATCATGTATAGGATCACATTTTAAATCTATATTGGTTGAATCTTGCTTACTATTAGAACATTCATAATATTTCACTCGATATTCCATCACATCTCTATAACAATGAAGCTTTCTTTGAGAAATATCTCCAGTGGCATTATCACGCGCAATTTTATACATCTTAGCAAAATATGCCTGACTACCCACTTCAAAATTTCCATTTTCATCTATATCATTACTACCATTCTCATCAACAAATTCATCACCTTCTTTACCGGCAGGAGCTGCTATAGCTAATTGGACGGCTTTCACTCCATCCACAGTTTTAGGCAAATTATTTGCATCTAAATCTATATTTCCTGTGTGAGTCATTAAATCTTGATAAGATTTCTCAAGCTTAGTAATTAGTTGTACTTTCTCAACATAATTCTTAAATCCATCCTTAGCTTTGCTTCCATCACCAGTTTCTGTGCGAAAATTATCATATTCATCAAGATTATTTTTAGCTTTTTTTAAAGAACGATATGCTTCACCTTTTAAAGGATCTCTAGTGTTTGGAGATGGCTTAATAAAGTCAATTGCTTTTGATAACAAATCAGGTTTAGAATCAACTAACTCATAAATATCTTTAATATTATTACTTTCAAAGAACCTAAATAACACTTTGTTTAAATAATCCAAATTACCTGGAATATTTGCTTCTGATATAACAAATTTATCTTTATACCCAGCTAATGATTTTTCTAAATTATCTGCTTCTAAATTTAAATTTGTTAGCTTATCTTGCAAATTAGCTAGTTCTGCAAGTGCCTGTTTAACATTCTGATTAGTGGCTGACATGTTATAAATATACTCCTTAAATTTGACTTGAAAAATAAAACGCAGAAAAAAAGTAGCATATCTTAACAAAGGTTGCAATTGTTAATTGAACGGGA
Organism: Rickettsiales bacterium; assembly: GCA_025210695.1. Taxonomy (NCBI): domain Bacteria; kingdom Pseudomonadati; phylum Pseudomonadota; class Alphaproteobacteria; order Rickettsiales; species Rickettsiales bacterium. The sequence continues at coordinate 25,139 of JAOARE010000018.1, read as the reverse complement.
CTTTAATGTTTGAACATTTTAGTATAGCACCACACTAACAGCTAAAATTAATCAGTTGTTAGTGTGAATATATATTTAAATGAATTACATATGAATAGCACGACCAAGAACAGCAAGAGCCGCTTCTTTAACCGATTCATTTAATGTTGGATGAGCATGAACAGTTCTTGCAACATCTTCTGATGCTGCTTTATATTCCATTGCCACCACTATTTCTGAAATTATAGTGCCAGCTTCCGGGGATATAATATGGCAGCCAAGGATTTCATCATTATCACTGCGAGCAATAACTTTCACCAAGCCTTCACTAACGCCAATTGCTCTTGCTCTGGAATTTGCCATGAATGGGAATTTTCCAACTTTATAGGGAATTCCAGATGCTTTAACTTCTTCTTCAGTTTTTCCAACTGTTGCCACTTCTGGATTGGTATAAATAACTCCAGGAATCACATCATAATTAACATGACCTGCTTGTCCTGCAATTATTTCTACTGCAGCCACACCCTCTTCTTCCGCTTTATGCGCAAGCATTGGCCCTGCAATAACATCACCAATTGCATAAATATGACTAACAGAAGTTTGAAGATTCTTATTCACTGGAATTCTACCCCTCTCATCTAATTTAACTCCTGTGTTTTCTAGGGCTAAATTATCCGTGTAAGGTCTTCTACCAATAGAAACCAATACCACATCAGCATCCATTTCTTGTTTTGCTTTATCAGCAACTGATTCCATAGAGATTTTAACTCCCTTAGAATCTTTTTTAGCAGATAACACTTTCTGACCAAGCAGAAACTTGATACCTTGCTTTTCCATAGATTTTTGGAATTGTTTTACTATTTCTGCATCAGTGCCAGGCAGGATATGATCTAAATATTCAATAACGGTAACTTCAGCACCTAATCTACGCCATACTGAACCTAGTTCTAAACCAATAACTCCACCACCTATAACAACCATTTTCTTAGGAACTGACTTTAATGATAAAGCCCCTGTTGAAGAAACTATTTTTTCTTCATCAATTTCAATACCAGGAAGATTCATCACTTCAGATCCTGTAGCGATAATTATATTCTTAGCCGAAATTTGTTGTTCTTCTTTGTCTAGTTTAACTTTAATGTTGTTAACATCAATAAATGAAGCCTCACCTTTAAAATAAGTTACCTTATTCTTTTTAAATAACCCTTCAATTCCTTTATTAAGACCTAAAGTGATATCTTCCTTATGCTTCATCATTGCAGATAAATCTAATTCCACTTTAGATAATTTTATTCCATGATTCGCATATTCATGATTGGCTTTTTCATATAACTCAGAAGAATAAAGCAGAGCTTTTGAAGGAATACATCCCACGTTAAGACATGTTCCACCTAAAGCACCACGCTTTTCCACGCAAGCCACTTTCATTCCAAGCTGAGCAGCTCTAATTGCCCCTACATATCCACCTGGACCACCACCAATTATCACTACATCAAACTGTTCTGTCATTTTATATCTCCTATAAATCAAATAATAATCTTTCAGGGTTTTCAATGCATTCTTTAACTCTAACTAAGAATGTCACTGCTTCTTTTCCATCAACAATTCTATGATCATAAGAAAGGGCAAGATACATCATTGGTCTGATTTCTACTTTACCATTAATAGCCACAGGTCTTTCTTGAGTTTTATGCATTCCTAAGATACCTGATTGTGGAGGATTAATGATTGGAGTTGAAAGAAGAGAGCCATAAACACCACCATTAGAAACAGAAAATGTTCCACCGGTTAAATCTTCCATGGTTAATTTACCATCACGAGCTCTTTTTCCAAAATCGCCAATTGTTTTCTCAATATCAGCAAAGCTCATTTTCTCAGCATTACGAAGCACTGGCACCACAAGACCTTGTGGAGTTCCCACTGCCACACCTATATCATTATAGTTTTTATAAACAATATCATCACCATCAATTTCAGCATTAACAGCTGGAATTTCTTGCAAAGCTGCCAGTGATGCTTTCACAAAGAAAGACATAAAGCCTAATTTAACACCATGTTTCTTTTCAAATTTTTCTTTATATTGATTGCGCAGAGCTAAGATATTAGTCATGTCCACTTCATTGAAAGTGGTCAAAATTGCTGCTGTGTTTTGTGAGGCTTTTAAGCGCTCTGCGATTTTCTTACGAAGACGAGTCATTTTAATTCTTTCTTCCTGACGATCAGAAACAGCAACAGGCTTGCTTTCTAAAGCGTTTAAAACATCACCTTTAGTGATTCTACCATCTTTACCACTTGCTGCAACTTGACTTGGAGACACGTTATTTTCTGCAGCAATTTTACCTGCAGCTGGAGACATGATAGCACCTGACTTTGCGGGCGTAGCAGCAGGAGCGCTCTTAGGAGCTTCTTCAGGCTTTGAGGAGGACGGCTCTGGAGAGCTTGAAGCAACTCCTTTTTCATCAATAATAGTTAGAAGATCACCTATTTGAACAGTATCACCTTCAGTAAAATTTATTTTACCCAAAACCCCAGAAGCAGTGGCATTCACTTCTAAAGTTACTTTATCAGTTTCCAGCTCCACTAGTAACTCATCTAATTTAACAGCTTCACCTTCTTTCTTAAACCATTTAGCTATTGTTGCCTCTGTAACTGATTCACCCAACGCTGGGACAAATAGTTCTACCATAATAATTATCTCCTATTATATTGTAATTTCTTCCACCGCATCATCTTTATCTAGTTTATAGATAAATGGCCCCTCGGCCCTTTGAACCAAGGATGACGTAGTGATTTATTATATCGTAATTGCTTCCTTAATAAGTTTTTCTTGTTCCACTTTATGTATTTTCAGATATCCAGCAGCAGGAGAGGCAGATTCTGGCCTTCCTATATATTTTGGACGATCATGCTTACAACCAAGTTCCTTTAAACATTTTTCTATTTTTCTATCTATATAACGCCAAGCTCCCATATTCTTAGGCTCTTCCTGGCACCAAATTACTTCAGCGTTTAAATATTTAGATAATTCTGCACTTAATTCTTCTTTAGGGAATGGATAATATTGATCTATACGCACTAAAGCAATATCTTTTATATTAGCCGCTTCACGAGCTTCATAAAGATCAAAATAAACCTTCCCACTACAAAGTACAACTCTTTTTGCACTCTTAACAGAAGCATCACCTATCACTGGTTTAAATTCAGTACCTTGAGATATTTCTGATATATCAGAAACCATCATTTTATGTCTCAATAATGATTTTGGTGACATAACAATTAACGGCTTACGATAGCTTCTGTGAATCTGTCTTCTTATAGCATGAAAGAAATTTGCAGGGGTGGTACAATTAACAACTTGCATATTATCTTCAGCGCATAATTGCAGGAATCTCTCAAGCCTTGCAGAACTATGCTCAGGTCCCTGCCCTTCATATCCATGTGGAAGAAGAACAACCAATCCACTCATTCTTAACCATTTAACTTCTGAAGATGCAATGAATTGATCTATCATTATTTGAGCACCATTGGCAAAGTCACCAAACTGCCCTTCCCATATTGTGAGACTCTTAGGATTAACCATGCTATATCCATGCTCAAAACCTAAAACCGCATATTCTGAAAGACTGCTGTTAATTACCTCAAATTCACCTTGATTTTTATCCATATGATTTAAGGATGTATATTCTTTTTCAGTTTCTTGATCAAAAAGCACTGCATGACGATGAGAGAAAGTTCCTCTCTTACTATCCTGACCACTCATTCTAACATGAGAACCTTCTAGCATTAACGAACCATAAGCTAGAGCTTCGCAAGTGGCCCAGTCCAAGTCTTTCCCTGTTTCAAACATTTTCTTTTTATTATCTAGAAGACGAAGAACTTTAGAATTCACTTTCATATCCTTAGGATAATCAACTAAAGCTGCACCTATTTTCTTTATCACATCTTCACTAACACCAGTTGATGGAGACTTTTCTTTTACACGATCTTGCTTATCAAGCCCTTGCCACTTACCCTTTAACCAATCTTCTTCTGAAGGTTTATACGTTTTGGCAGCTTCTAATTCTTTATCAAAGAATTGCATTTTTTCTTTTTTATATTTAGTAATCTCATCTAATGAAATAACACCGCTACTGCTTAAATACTCAGAGTAAAGTTCAATACTAGATTTTTTATTCTTAATTAGATTATACATAATAGGCTGGGTGAACATTGGTTCATCACCTTCGTTATGACCATATTTACGGAAGCAAACTATATCTAGAACTATGTCTTTCTTAAATTTACGACGATAACTCTCAGCCATGTTAGCCGCCATTAGAACTTTTTCCACATCATCACCATTAATGTGAATCACAGGAGCATGAATAACTTTAGCAAATTCTGTACAATAACGCCCAGATCTTGAATCTTTAGGTAAGGTTGTGAAACCAACTTGGTTATTCACCACTACATGCATCATACCACCAGTAGTATAACTTTTTAAGTTACTAAGACATAAAGATTCTATAACCACGCCTTGCCCGGAAAATGCTGCATCTCCATGAAGCAAGATTCCCATAACTTTACTACGCTCATGATCCTGAATATCATCTTGTTTTGCTCTAACTTTCCCCGCAACAACAGGATTCACTGCCTCTAAATGAGATGGATTAGCTGTTAAAGAAACATGCACTTTATGACCACCATCAACTGTATAGCTTGAAGACTTACCTAAATGATACTTAACATCACCTGAAATATTTAACTCTTCCATATGAGCTAAATTACCTTGGAATTCTGATAGCATTGAAGTATAGCTTTTACCCATAACTTTGGTAAGCATATTTAGCCTTCCCCTATGAGGCATCCCAATAATAACTTCTTCCACTTTGCTTTCCACAGCTGCTGCCCTGATGATTTCTTTAACTGCTATAATAGAAGTTTCACCACCTTCAACTGAAAAACGTTTAGCTCCAGGAAAGCGAGTATGAATAAACTGTTCAAACCCATCAACATCAATTAAATCCTTCAAAGCTTCAATCTTTGCTTCTTTAGATAAAGCATGATGCATATTCATTTGTTCAATATGCTGATAGAACCATTCTTTTTCTTCATCAGAACTTAAATGGTTCAATTCATAACCAATACTAGAACAATAAACTTCTTTTAATCGTGAAATTAATTGCCTGATAGTGCATGTTCCAAGACCTAAACTCTGGTGATTCAACTCTATTTCTAAATCTAGATCTCCTTCTTCCAGTCCATAATGCTGAGGATCTAATCTAATGTAATTATTAAATTTTTCTAATCCTAGAGGATCTAAAGTGGCTAATAAATGCCCATATGCTCTATATTCTGCAATAAGTAGATTTATATTATAAATTTTAGAAGTGCTTTCTGTAACTCCTGCTTCTTGTGTTTTAGAGCTTGAAGATACTTCAGGTGGGAGGATAACTTTATTTTTTTTAGGCAACCAGGAGGCACCCATTGTTGATTTCTTTGCTAAGTTTTTATTTTCATCTAAATTACTAAAAAAACTACGCCAATAATCATCAACGTTGCTAGGACTTTCTAAGTATTTTAGATATAACTCTTCAACAAAGTCACCATTAGCTGCAAATAAAAAACTATCCTTATCAAAATTATTAGTCATAACACAACACCTCTTGCGGGGTTAACCGCCTCCTTAAAAGCTTCAAAAAATTCTTTTAAATTCTTACACTAAATTACAGCATATGCAAGCTAATCTTATAGCGCAAAAACAATTTAAAGTATTTTCTCATGGAATATTTATAAAATAATAGTTTCCATATTAACTTAAACTTAATGTAAGAAAAAAAACTTATGAAACAATAGAAACTAATTCAAAAACTAGCCCTATACTCAATGGAATTGCAAGGTTATCATCCAAACGAAGTTTCTTAGCAAATAATTCAACTATAGTTGCAGAAAATATTGCAAAAGTTGAAACATTAAGTGGCAAAGTAAAATCACAGAATATAACCAGAAAGCAATATACTGCCATTCCAGAAAGAAAGAAACTTAAAGACCCTTCTAAGGTTTTACCAAGAAAACTAACTTTGCCATATTTACGGCCAATTAAAGCAGCAAAAGAATCACTAATCATAAGAACGGTTAGAGCTAAAATTGCTACTTCTTTATTAAAAAGAATAACACTAATGGTGGAAGCAATTAATAAATATGTGGCACCAGAGATAGATTCCTCTTCTTTATCACGCATTATACCACCAATTAAATTATTGATAACCTTATTCAATTCTGGAGAAAGCTTACGCGAAACCTCAATAATTATAGATATAATAGTAAGGGGCAACAATATTACCAACATCATTTTTGTGCTAAGGTAGAAATACAAAAATGGTATCCATAAAGAAGATAAATGAAAAATTTTACGCAATATTTCAAAGTTATATTTGATCATAATTATATCTATATAAAACTTTTAGGACGAAATACATCAACCCATTTGCTTATCATTAATCTGGTCAATAATACAGCAGAGAACATTGAAGTGGCTATACCTAAAACTAATGTTACAGCAAAACCTTTCACAGCACCAGAGCCAAAGGAATATAAAAATATTCCAACTAAAATAGTAGTTAAGTTTGAATCTATGATGGTATTAAAAGCATGATTAAAGCCTCTTTCTAGTGAAGAGAAAGTGGGTAAACCATTTTTGCTTTCCTCTCTAATTCTTTCAAAAATCAATACATTCGCATCAACAGACATGCCCATTGTTAACACAATACCAGCAATTCCTGGCAAAGTTAAGGTTGCTTGAAGCATAGATAATAAAGCAACTAGTAAAATTAAATTAAAACATAACGCAACATTGGCAAAAACTCCTAATATTCCATATGTGAATACCATGAATACCATCACCGAAATAACTGCAAGAATAGACGCAAGTTTTCCTTGTTCAATGGAAACCGCACCAAGACTTGGCCCCACAGTTCTCTCTTCTATAACATCAAGTGGAGCTGGCAATGCCCCTGCTCTTAAAAGCAAAGCAAGATCATTAGCTGACTGAGCAGTATAATTACCAGTGATATGTCCAGATCCTCCAAGAATTGCGACAGAGATAGATGGAGCGCATATTAATTTATCATCCAATACAATAGCTAAACGCTTTCCTATGTTCTTCTTAGTTAACTCACCAAATTTTTTAGCACCTAAACTATTAAATTCAAACGATACCACTGGCTTATTATTATCAAAACTAACCATAGCATTTTTTAATAAATCACCATTTAGCATCACCTTTTTGTAAACAGCCACCTTAGAATTGCTATCTTCTGACTCAAGGAGCATTGTATCAAATGGTACATTATCTATTGAAGCAACATTCTCATTCACCAAATGAAAAGTCATTTTTGCTGTCTGACCAATTAGGTTTTTCAAGTGCTCTGGGTTATCAAGGCCTGGAACTTGAAGTAATATTTTATCATCACCTTGTTTTTGAATAATAGGCTCTTTTGTTCCATTTTCATCCACCCTGCGACGAACAATTTCAATAGATTGCTCTACTAACTTTTTCTTAGTATCTTCAATATAATCTTTATTATAGCTTACAATAAACTTATCTTGAACAACCTCAAGATCTAGGTCTTTATTCTTTTTTATTATTTTTTTAGCAAGATCCCGCTGCCCTTCATCTCTTAGCTCAAGAGACACCTTACTCTTACTAACACTTAAATTTAAATAACCTATCTTTTTCTTACGCAGCTCTCTACGAACATCATCCTTTAAGCCCTCTATCTGCTCTGCAAAATAAGAGTTAAAATCTACCTGCAACAATAAATGCGATCCACCTTTTAAATCTAAACCTAGATTCATAGTGCTTTTTGGAAAGTAATCCGGTAATTTTAATGTATTGCTGGAAGATAAAAAATTAGGCATAGCAAAAACAGTAGCTAGCGAACATACTAAAAATATAAGAATAATTTTCCAACGTGGGAAATGCGCCATAGCTCAAATAACCTTTTATACAAATATGAGGAAAAGTAAAGCACGCCATCTATAATAAATTTTATAAATGGCGTTTTATACTTTCAAACTACTTAATCTTTTTTAGTTTTAGTAGTTTTCGGTTTAGTTGTTTTTTTAACTAACTTCTTAGTCTCTATCTTTGCAGTTTTCTTTTCCGCAGATTTAGCCTTAGACTTCTCTTTTTCAACTTTCTCCTCTACTACAGGGTTGTCATCTTTTGATAACATCTCTGTCACTGAAGATTTCAGCGCCTTAATTCTAACATTTTCAGAAATCTCAAGATAAATAACATTTCCTTCTATTTTATGAATTGAGCCATATAAACCACCTGCAGCAACCACTCTGTCACCTTTTTTAAGATTGCCAACCATATTCTCAACTGCTTTTTGCTTCTTAACTTGTGGACGAATTAAAAAGAAATAGAAAATAGCAAAAATCAACACCATTGGTAACAACGACATAAGACTTGTTCCCGTGCTCATAGGTGCTACAGACTCTACTGACTCACTTGCGTGAGCAACTGAAATTAACGACATAAATACCTCCATAATTTTATTCAAGTAAAATATAACCAAGGTTTTTATAGAAAGCAAATTATTTATGAGTTTTTAATTCAAGTCCTATTTTGATGCTCTAAAGACATATCTCATAAACATCACTTAAAAAATAGATTTAGCAATAAAAATATAGTTTTTCATTGTTAATTAAAGAACTTGATAACTCTCTAAGAGTTTTGTAGAATCCCTAAACTGAATATTAAGTTGTTCTGGTACTTAAAATTATGTTAGATAAACAAGAAGAAGTTCTAAATTCTATTAAATCCACCAATCACATTAAAGATCTTGAAGAACTTAGAATTCAATATCTTGGAAAAAATGGATTACTTACCAATGAAATGAAAAAAATGGCCAGTTTAAGCCTAGAGGATAAAAAAACTTTTGGTGCATTACTAAACACCCTAAAAAGTAAAATAACTAATGCCATAGATAATCAAAAAATATTGTTAGAAGAAAATGAAATTAATACTAGGCTTTCTTCAGAAAAAATCGATGTAACTCAGCCAGTTCGCCGCGGTGAATTTGGAAAAATTCATCCTATTACACAAGCTACTCAGGAGATTATTAATATATTTGCTAATTTAGGATTTGATTTAGCTCAAGGCCCAGAAATTGAAGATGACTATCATAATTTCACTGCGTTAAATATTCCAGAGAATCATCCTGCCAGACAAATGCATGATACATTCTATATGAACACTATAGAAAACATGACTCTTCGCACTCATACTTCTAATGTCCAAATTCGAAAAATGTCTTCTGAGAAGCCTCCTTTTAGATTTATCGCTCCTGGAAGGGTTTATAGATCAGATCACGACCAAACTCACACCCCTATGTTCAATCAAGTAGAAGGATTATGTATTGATAAAAACATAAATATGGGAAATTTAAAATGGTGTCTTGAAGAATTCTTAAAAGCATTTTTTGAAACCGACAAAGTAGTAATAAGGCTACGTCCCTCTTTCTTTCCATTCACTGAGCCTTCAGCTGAAGTGGATATTGGTTATAAATTAGAAAATGGTGAAATAAAAATTGGTTCAAATGAAAAATGGTTAGATATTCTTGGATGTGGAATGGTTCATAGAAAAGTTATTGAAAATGTTGGCCTAAACCCCGATGAATATCAAGGTTTTGCTTTTGGTGTGGGAATTGATCGAATTGCAATGTTAAAATATGGCATTCATGACTTAAGAAAATTCTTTGAATCAGATATGAGATGGAACAATCACTTTGGCTTTTCTTTATTTGATATGCCAAGTTTAGTTAGTGGACTTTCTAAATAATGGGAATATTATCTATACAATCACATGTAGCGTTCGGATATGTTGGAAATAAAGCTGCTGTCTATCCCTTGCAATCTATGGGATATGATGTATGGCCTGTTAATACTGTACAATTTTCCAGCCATACTGGCTATAAAAACTGGCGTGGAGATATCTTTAGCAGAGAGCATATAAATTCTGTAATTAAGGGGCTAGAATCCATAGGAGTCATTGGCAAATGTGAAGCTATTATTTCTGGATATATGGGAAGCGAGGATATTTGTCTTGAAGTGATGGATACAGTCAAAAGATTTAAAGCAAAGAATTATAAAACATTCTATCTTTGCGACCCTGTTATGGGAAACAGCAATTGCTTTGTAAAACCAGAAGTTGTAGATTTTTTTAAAAATAAATTATCTGCCGATATTATCACCCCTAATCAATTCGAAGCAGAGCTATTATCCAACATAAAAATAAATAACTTTAAAGACCTAAAAAAAATAGCCACATATTTTCACAACTTGAATGTTTCAGTGGTGGTTATAACTGGTATAAAAAATCTTGAACGACTAAATGGCAATTCTTGTGTTTTTGTTTCAGATGGAACAGACCAACATATTATCATTACCAAAGAATATGATTTTAAAATGCCCCCTAATGGAACAGGAGATTTATTTTCTGCAGTTCTCTTGGGAACTTATCTTACAACAAGAAATGCATTGTCTGCAGCAAAAAATGCAGCATATTATCTAGATCTTGTTGTTAAAAATACTTTTGATGCTAAGGATAGAGAATTACGTGTTCTTAGCACTCGCTACAGCAGTTTAACTAAAAATAATATAGAATCTATCGATATAAACGGATTATCATAATGAAATTTACCTTATCTTGGCTAAAGAAATTTTTAAATACAGATGCATCCATTGAAGAAATAACTAATCAACTCACTAAAAATGGCTTGGAAGTTGAAGAAGTAATTAATCAATATGATATGTATAAAGATTTTATTGTTGCTGAAATAATCTCTACCTCCCCTCACCCAGAGGCTGATAAGCTTCGTATTTGTCAGGTTAATAATGGCAAAGAAACTCTTCAAATAGTTTGCGGAGCTCCCAATGCCAGAGCTGGTATAAAGGTTGTTCTTGCGCCTATTGGCACAGAAATTCCTAGCAATGGACTCAAAATTAAGGAGTCTAAAATTCGTAATGTATTAAGTTGTGGAATGATGTGTTCATCTAAAGAATTAGATTTAGGAGATGAACATAATGGAATTATAGAACTTAATGAGAACTATGTTGTGGGATCTTCATTTGCATATAGTTACGGCCTTAATGAGGTTTTTATTGAAATATCTATTACCCCTAACAGAGGTGACTGCTTAGGAGTTTATGGAATAGCTAGAGATTTAGCAGCAAGCGGCATTGGAACCTTAAAACCATTAGAGTTTAATAAACAACAAGGTGGATTTACTTCACCTATCAAAGTAGAACTAAATAGCTCTCATTGCTCTAAATATATTGGAAGATATTTTAAAGATATAAAAAATTCTCCTAGTCCTAAATGGCTTCAAGATTGCCTACACTCAATAGGTGTTAATCCTATATCAGCTCTGGTTGATATAACCAATTACTTCACCTTTTGTTTTGGTCGTCCTCTGCATGTATTTGATGCAGATTTAATTTCTAAAATTAATGTCCGTGATGCATTGGATGGAGAACAATTTGAAGCATTAAATAACAAAACATATACCCTAAAGGGTGGTGAATTGGTTATGGCAGATGACGATCACATTATTGCTCTTGGAGGAATAATTGGTGGGGCAAGCTCTGGGGTATCTTTAGAAAGTAAAAATATTTTCTTAGAGATTGGCTTATTTGATGCTGACAGTGTGGCGAAAACTTCGCGCATGCACTATATAGATAGTGATGCTAAATTCCGTTTTGAACGCAAAATAGACCCCGAATTTATGGAAGCAGCGCTGGATATGGCTAGCCAAATGATAATAGATCTTTGTGGAGGAACCCTTAGTACTCCTATTATAATAGATAATTATAATTACACTGCTAGAAACATAGAATTCCCCCTCAATGAATTAGAGAAACAAATTGGTATTTCTTATGATAAATCTCATGTAAAAAATATTCTATTATCTCTAGGTTTTAAGATAGAAGATAAAGGAGAAATGTTAAATCTTAAAGTTCCATCTTGGCGTCCAGATATAATAGCAAAAGAAGATGTACTTGAAGAAATAGCTCGTATAGATGGATATGATAATATTCCATCCATACCATTACCTAATAAAGAGACCAATGCACTTGATGCTAAACAACGCAGTCTTTATAGAATAAGTAGATTTGCCGCTAGTCTAGGGTTAAATGAATTAGTGACCTGGTCTTTCATGAACGCAGCAAAAGCATCTAACTTCAGCAGTTTAAAGGATGAATTACATCTTAAAAACCCCATTAGCAGTGAACTTGATTATATGCGCCCAAGCATATTACCAAATCTCCTAGAAGCGGCTGAAAAGAATCAGAACCGTGGGATTAATGATTTAAAATTATTTGAATTGGGATCAACTTTTCAGGGAGTAAAACCCCATCAACAAATTCTAACTATTACTGGTTTACGAACTGGAATGAATCATATTCGCAATCTCTATGGAGACTCTAGATCTGTTGATGCGATGGATGCTAAATCAGATATATTTGCCATAATTAATGAATTGGGATTAAATCCCAATAATTTGCGCTATATAACTGATGACCTACCTAAATATTATCACCCAGGAAGATCTGCAAAACTAGCTTTAGGAAAAACCATTGTCGGTAATTTTGGAGAATTACATCCTAAGATAATAAAAAGCTATGGGCTTCATGGTAACGCCGTTGGATTTGAGCTCTTCTTAGATAATATACCATTGCCAAAAGCAAAATTTGGTCGCAAAGGATCCTTACAAACATCAGATTTCCAGATGGTGGAACGTGATTTTGCTTTTATTGTGGATCAAGATGTTTTATGTGAAACTATTATTAAAGCAATATCGCAAAGCGATAAAAAGCTGATTAAAAATATAAATATATTTGATATATATTCAGGAAAAGGAATAGATAACAACAAGAAATCTATTGCATTTAGCGTATCAATTCAAGCTATGGATCATACTCTACATGAGCAAGAAATTGAACAATTATGCAAAAAAATAACTGATTCTGTTATTAAATCAACTGGAGGAGAACTACGCAGCGGTGGTTAAAGAAATTAATTTATATCTAGCCCAGCCTAGAGGTTTTTGTGCTGGAGTTGAAAGAGCAATAGCTATTGTTGAAAAGGCTTTAGAAAAATTTGGCCCTCCCATATATGTTCGCCATGAAATTGTTCATAATAAATTTGTTGTTGAAGAATTAAAGAAAAAAGGTGCAATCTTTGTAAAGGAAGTTAATGAGATCCCTGCAAAAGCTAGAGTTATTTTTAGTGCTCATGGCGTTTCAGAAGCAGTTGAAATTAATGCAGAAAACCATAATCTAAAAATTTTAGATGCCACCTGCCCTCTAGTTACTAAAGTTCATCTAGAAGCAAGAAGCCATGAAAAAAAAGGAAGAAAGATTGTTCTAATTGGCCATCAGGGACATCCTGAAGTGGAAGGAACCTCTGGCAGAGTGCAAAGCGATGTGGTTATTGTATCAAATGTTGAAGCAGTAGATAAACTAAACTTCTCAGCAGATGATGAATTAGCTTATGTTACCCAAACCACATTAAGTGTGGATGATACGAAAAACATTATAGATAAATTAAAGCAACGCTTTCCTAATATAAAAGGGCCAGATTTAAAAAACATCTGTTACGCCACTCAAAATCGTCAAAACGCAGTTAAAGAAATGACTAAGTTGGTAGATTTAGTTCTAGTGGTGGGAGCTAATAATAGTTCTAATTCCAATAGACTAAAAGACATTGGTATTGAAATGGAAAAGAAATCTTACCTAATCAATAACTTTAAGGATATAAACTTAAATTGGTTTGATGACGTTAGAAATGTTGGAATAAGTGCTGGAGCTTCAGCACCAGAAAAGTTAGTACAAGAAGTGGTAAATTTTCTAGAGGCAAGTTTTTCTGTAAACATCCATAATCTTCAAACAATTGAAGAAAGCATTCACTTTAACTTACCCCTAGAACTTAGAAAATAGAGATAATTCTTATACTAAGGGATAGGATATGTTTCAACAGAATTATCTTCTCCTATAATAACATTATCTATACTTTTGCTGTTCTCACTATAACAACGATAAACAACTTTATTATCATTATAAATATTGTCTATTTCGATACAACGATCATAGAACGCATCCTCTAACTCTATTGTAACATAATTCTTCCAAAGCGTCTCTGCTTCCTCTACGGTAATTTTTCCTTCTGAAACTTTATTTAAAAGAACATAATTTTGTTTAATGGCTGAAGAAAAAGCGCCCTTTTCATCTATCTTCTCACCAAAACTCCCCTTCTCAGCTAAGAAATTCTCTAAGTTTCTCACTGCAATATCACGCATAGCGTTATTAATCTCAATATCATATTTAATTGCTTTAGAATTAAAATCATATATATCTTTTAAATATGGAGTTTCTGATAAATATTTGAAAAAGTCTCTATAAGCAATCATAGAATTAGTTCCATATGCGTTATTAACATATAATTCCTCATATAAAGAATGCATATTCTTTATAAATACTCCCCCCATAATTAATGCACCTGCTAATCCATAATATGTACCGGACTGAGCAGCACCAGCAAAGCCCATCATAGATAATAATAATAAACTAGGTGATGTTAATATAATCTGAGTTGCAACTTGTGTATATTCTCCTTGATATAAATTATACGCTATATCTACAGTAACTATACCTAATGTATAAACATTATTTCCACTAACCATAGCATATAAATTATTACACCCCATAACTACTTCTTCAAAATGTTTAGCATTAGGCTCATTGTATAATTTGATTCCATCCACCAGAGAATCTAGTGATTTTATGGTTATTGCGGTTTTAGAAAACACTTTTCTAGAAAAATCCATAGCTGCTCTAGATTTAACTTCTCCAACATTATGTATTGTACTTAAATCTATTGAGTTTTTTAGTAAAAAAGAGACACCAAATTCCTCAACTATATTAGCTGCTGCATTTTTATTTGTTATCGCCTTACCTAATTGTGTTGTGAGTGCATTTTTTATTGTACCACTTCCTATAAATACTATACCAGTCAATACAGAGGTACCAACCATTGCATATTTTCTTGACTCTGTGCTATTTGATGCATTATTTTCTAATAAACTAGAGGATAATGGAATTATTCTTGGATACGAAACTTCTAAAGTCACCCCAATGGATCCAGTGTTACTGTCACTACTACTTTCAGAAAATTTACTAAAATCTACATTTTCTCTAAAACCACGAATTATCCTTGTAGTTTTTTTAGTTAAGTTCTTTTCTTCACTACGCTCAAAATTATTATTGGACCCTGCAAGATCAGTAATTGTCTCTCTTGATTCTTGTAGCAATTGATCTTGTGTGACGTCTGAATCATCAGAAGTTATATGATGATCAATACCGGACATATCTTCATTAACCCCAGCAACAGTATTCTCCGATCCTTTTTGTGAAAGATCTACAGAGTCAGAACTCACACCACCGGCAATACCGGATGCAGATGCATCTTCATTAACACTTTCTTCTCTTTTAGATAAAAGACTCACCTCAATTATACTTTGTATCTGTTTATCTTGAGCACTCTGCTCGAATACAGGATTTTTACTTTGTTCATCAAGAGAATATGAAGATACACCTATACTTCCACCAATCTTCTTGGTATCTTTTTTTGATTTATTATTTCTAGATTTTATTATCGTCATATTTTATACACCAATCCCCTGATATTATTTATAAGAACCTTACTTTAATTAATTTTAAACAACAGCCTTTATATAATACCTTCAACATAATACTAAAAGGCAATTATTAAATTAAAACAACTACTCCGTAGAAACATAACCTATGTACTCCAAGCATAATGCACATCCTGACATTACAGCTATTCCTTCAGGACTGCTATCTCCATATTGATCAATGATTCCATCGGCCGCTACTTGCATTAAGTTAATCAAAACCTCATTAGTTATAGGAAATGATTTTTTATCCAAAGTGATTTCGATTGACTGTCTTTGGTCGCCCTCAATATCCAAACTATTAAGCAAAAGATTGGAAAACTCCATAGAAAGATCAACCTTAATATAGAACTCAATATTGCTAATATCATTAATTTTATAATTTATCTCTGATGATGGATTTGATAAATAATCAACAACTTCTTTAGCACTATCATTGCTAACTATAATATCAAAAATTCTCTTCTCACCATGATGATTATTATCTTGTTTCAATAAAATTCTTGCAATACTAGTAGTACATAAATGAACTTCTTCTGTAACTTCATATATCACACTTAAGTAGCCATTACTTGTACAATAAGAACCAACTTCATCTAAACAATGACTATCCTTTTTAAGCTTATTCACACCATAGTTTAAATATTCCTCAGGTATAACAATTCTCATAGGAACAAAATCTTTCTTAGCATTTGCTACCGAATCAGAAGTGATAGAAATTAGTTTGTATACTGTCTCAGTCATAGGAATATTAATATCTTTTTCTTTTACTAAACTTTCCCAAAAAATCTTTGGAAAATTTCCTATTTCTTTAACAACTTTACGCTTTTGAATACCATTTAAAGAATTCAAATTATATTGCCTAGATGAATAAAACTTCAAAGGTATCATTCTTGGGTTTATATTCTTCTCTATCTCTATGGTGCCCACCATAGTTTTCATCAAATAATCACCTTCTTTAAGGTTCTCACAAGGCTTTATTCCCCCTATACATTGCTCTATATAAGGAATAAACTCTCCATCTAACAACCTAAATGGTAAGTAATAATCACTCTTATCATATATAAAATCATCTGCAGAAGATATCTCTTCACTATCTCTTAGATGATTACGTATATCACCAGTAGCTCCTAGATAATTCTTCAACGTATCTAAAGGAATAGTTAACACACCATCCTTATATTCAACTAAATAACTCATTTTATTAAACCATTACTCAAAATCATAACTCAATAGAGCCACTTTCTGTGGCTCTAAAATAACATTCATCTTCTAATCAACAACAATATTTGCATAACATACACCATCAGTCTCTCCAACAAAAAACTCTAGACTATTGTCTTTATCTGTATACATACACTTTTCTGTTTTTAATATACATCCAGCATATTCCAGGCTATTATCTTCATATGTATAAAATGCTTCATAAGAAGAAGGACAAACACAATCTAATGTTTTTCCGTCATTATCAACATCAAATATAGAAACTGAAATCCCTGTTTCGATATCACAATAATCTAAATTTTTTGCTACAGGCAATATTTGGTTATATTCTGAACTAAAATTAACCTTAGTCTCTTTTGATGAACTAATAAATACTTCTTTTATCTGCTCAACTTCTGATTGCACCTCAGAAATATGTTTGTATAATTTTGTTATATCCTCATCACTTCTCTGAGCAACTTTAGTTCCCTTATATACCACCATTCCAAGAGATGCCACACTGTTACTAAGCCCCTCTATCTCTCCTGCTATGTAGTCACCCACGTGATCCTTAATATATCCACGAATCACTTCGGTACTTTGTCCTGTAACTAACCCTTTATATGCATCTACAAATTCTGGAAAGTTTTTTTTCATTGGGGGAATTGTTTCCCTCTCTACTTCTAATAAGCCATCGAGTGTTGAATTCATTTCTTTTATTAATTCAGATATATTTGACATTTTTTTCTCCTAAAATTAAAGTTAAATTAATATAATAAAATTTCTAAACCTTACCCCTAATATTGTTAACGTTTACTCATAGTATTTTAAGCATTCTGGGCTATTATAGTCTCCAATACATTTCACCTTTTCATGCATCATTATTTGAATTTGATCGCATATTTCACCACTGGCACTTTGTCTGCATAATTGGTCCCAAATATTAAAATCACCTTCAGCCGCCTCTCTTTTTACTTGTAACAATTCATCCTGCGTAACATAATTTCTCTTTATACCAACAATATTCTTAGCAAGCAGATCTATAACTTTATTCTGTTCATTTATAACTTTTATAACACCCTCTGTACCATCGTTAGAAGGCGCAGAAGGAGCATCATCAAGCTCAAATTCTTCCACCATATGAGCAACTTCATCAAATGCATTGGACATAATTTTCTTACTATTATAACTCTAAAATTTATACTTAACACCCAACAGAACTTCATGAGATTTTAAACAACCCTGAAAATTATGCTGAACTGATGACTTATTATTAATCGTATGTATATTTCCTGTTCTAATACTACCTAAATCAACATATTGATAATGAAAATCTCCACTCATATCATTATTGAATCTATACTGTAATCCAGCTCCAACCTTCCAAGCAAAATTAACCCTAGTTCCACGAGATATAGTATAATCAATATCCGATTTATTATCAGAACGAACTATATTACCACTAGAGTCCGTTATATTTCTGGATATCCCTGCACCTAACATTACATAAGGAGTTATCTTGTTAATCTCAGCTATATCGTAATATAAATTCATCATCGAAGCTAAAGAACTAACCTTAGTAATTTGGGTATCTGTACTATAAGCATATACAACTTTAGCCTTATTACCATTTCTAGCAAGCTTACTCACTACTTTCCTTTGCACCATATATTCATTAGTATAGCCATCTCTATATTCTAGACTAACATCCATACGAATATGGTCATCAAATTTATAACCAACAGCAGCGCTATACACACCAGCATCACCCAGCGTATTTTTAGAAAAATCTCCTCCTGGGGCTACCCCCATTGCATAACCTAAATTTCCTTGAACATAAAAATTTTCTACTGCCAATGCATTAGTTGTAATCAAATAAATAATCATCGCTCCAATAGTAGATCTATTTACAAAATTATTCATCCCTACATCATCGCCCCTATTTGTTTAATATATATTAATTATTTAAATCAAAACAACCATTAACACAACTTAACTGTGTGGTCAATAGGTTTTTCGACGATTGTATGATTTTTTTTAAAACTTCCTATCTAACGTTGAGGTAGATGCAAATAAAAACCCTATTAGTAATCAACATACTAATAGGGTTTTGTTTTTTGTTAGTTTAAAAATACTTTAAAGATTACTTATTCATCTTCATTATGCTGACGCTCATAATTTTCGTGATTTTGTTGAGCATCAATAGAAAAAGTAGCAATAGGGCGCGCCTCTAAGCGACCAACACCTATTTCTTCACCTGTTTCTTCACAATAACCATATTCAGAATTCTCAATTCTTTCTAATGCAGAATCTATCTTCTCAATAAGTTTTCGATATCTATCTTGTGTTTTTAATTCAAATGCAGCATTTATTTCTACATTTGCTCTATCATTTAAATCTGGCTCATGCCAGTTCTCCTCTTGTAAATGTTTTAAAGCCTCTGAAGAGTTATTAAGTAGCTCGTTCTTCCATGTATTTAGCTTAATTCTAAAATATTCTAGCTGCATAGGATTCATATATTCTTCTGATTCTGAAGGTTTATATCCCTCAGGTATTGTGACTTTATTCATCGTACTCCTCTTTTAGTTTAAATTAATCACAAGATAATTTATCTCCTAATATATGCCATAATTAACTCTGCCTTACAAGAATTATATTAATAAAACTACTTATTAACTTTATAAAGCGACCTTCTAAAAGTAATTTGATTAATTATAATATTATTAGTTGACAAGATATAGTTAATATATTACTATTTATTTAATAGTTAAAAACAAATAACGAACATAAGAAACCTATAAGCTACCTCCCCACATACAGAAAAACGAGAGGCATGGTTCTATGTAGAGCGCCACTTCAAAAGGGCGCTCTCTTTTTTTTCTCAACTAGATTAATTTATTCATAGTTATTATTTATTTTCAGTCACTCATAACAAATAAGAGTTGTTCTTTTCAACTTTATAAGACTGTTTTCTTATTATTTTTAAAAAATATTGATTAATTATAATATTATTAGTTGACAAGATATAGTTAATATATTATCATTTATTTAATAGTTAAAAATAAATAACGAACATAAGAAACCTATAAGCTACCTCCCCACATACAGAAAAACGAGAGGCATGGTTCTATGTAGAGCGCCACCTCAAAAGGGCGCTCTCTTTTTTCTACAGCTCTTAAGATATCAACATATTTCAACCCAAGATAAATTTCATGCAAGACACTAATAGGCTTGTTCAAGCCGTTTTACGTAATAATTTCTCAACATTTGTAGCAAAATCATTTCTCACTGTCTCTCCAGGAACAAAATATTTACATAATTGGCATATCAGCCTTATATCAGAAAAACTCAAACAAATTGAAGAGGGAAAAATTACCCGCCTTATTATAAATATTCCACCTAGATACTTGAAATCTATATGCATTAGCGTGTCCTGGTCAGCTTGGCTTATGGGGCATAACCCTGCCACAAAAATAATGACAGCCAGTTACTCACAGGCCCTGAGCAATAAACACTCACAAGATTGTAGAATTCTTATGAACAGCCCATGGTATAAAGAATTATTTCCTGAGACCATTATCAACAAAGGAGAAAATCAAAAATCAAAATTTGTAACCTCAAAAAGAGGATTTCGCTTTGCAACATCCACTGGAGGAACTGCCACCGGAGAAGGTGGAGACTATCTAATTATAGACGACCCTCAAAATCCTAATAAAATTAACTCTAAAAAATATCGCCAAGCCACCATTCAGTGGTTTGAACAAACCTTCATTTCTAGACTAAACAACAAACAAACTGGAGCAATTGTTATTGTTATGCAGCGTCTGCACGAGGAAGATTTATGCGGATATTTACTGGAAAACAAGCGAGATCAATGGGATTTACTAAAATTACCTGCAATTTATGAACAACCTATAACATTCACTGAACCATATCTAATCACAAAAGAAACTGGATCAGTATTACATGAAGAGAGAGAAGACATGGTAGCTCTTAATAAATTAAAAAATGAATTAGGTGAATATAATTTTGCATCTCAATACCAACAAAGCCCTATACCAAGCAAAGGATGTATAATCGAAAAATCATGGTTAAATTACTTCTCATCTAAGGATAACATCAAATTCAAACAAATTATACAATCATGGGACACAGCCATCAAAGCAAAAGATGATAGTGATTACAGCGTTGGAATTACTGTAGGAATTAATAACAATGGCTATTACTTGCTTGATATACAAAGAATTAAAGCTGAATATCCAGAGTTAATAATAGCTTTACAAAATTTTTCTAATAAATGGAATCCTCAAGCAATTCTAATAGAAGATAAGGGAAGTGGCCAATCCTTAATTCAAAGTTTAAAACCACTAATTAAAACTGCAATTATACCCATAAAACCAAAATTTGATAAAGTTACTAGATTTGCTAGACATAGCCCATTATTTGAGGCAGGGAAGATATTTCTAGATTATAATGCCAACTGGAGAATCACCTTAGAACAAGAATTAATCTCATTTCCTAAATCACCCCACGATGATCAAGTAGACAGCCTATCTCAAGCACTTGAATATCTACAAAATAAAAAACCAGCACGAATAAGAACCCTATAGAAATATTAAATATATCTAACGATTTCTACTCTTCTTTCTGCCCCTCTTTCGATGCTTATTCACTTTTTTGTTATCAACTTTTTTATTAAAAGGGCTTACCATTGCTTTTCTTGTTCTCTTCTTATTCCTTTTAGCCCTCTTACCAGATTTTACTTTTCTTTTAGAAGAATAACTCTTTGTAACTTTTTTAGTAGTTTTTGTAGTTGTTTTATTTATGCCTGGATTTTTATTTATAACTGGCCTTGACGTATTAACTTCAGGATCATCATCATAATAACTAGCAATTAGATTTGAATTAGACTTAGGAATGTTATTCGCAGTATCAGCAGCATTAGCAATGCTACTATACATAAACAAAATGGCAAAACTATATATAACGGTAATAATTTTTAGTAAATTCTTTCCCATCCTTAATTCCTTCTTAAGATTACTATTAGGTTAATTTTACGAGTATCTTCATATATAAGCTTCAAAAATATCACCTAAAAATTAGCTATGCAAGCAAAATGTTGTAAAGCAAAGACTTGAATAACTGAAGTTTTTTAAGTATAACTCTAAGATTATAATTTATTAAATATTCTTATGTTAAAACTTATTGCTGAGACCATTAGATTAAAAGAACAAGAATTTGAGAATTGGTACCAGAAGAAACTAGAGTCAACCACTCCTTGTTTATATACATCCGTAGATTTACGCTATTCTGGTAAAAAAATTGTCCCTGTAGACACTAACCTATTTCCAGCGGGTTTTAACAACGTAAGCCTTGATAAAATTGATACAGCAAGCTCCCTAGCTAAAAAATATATTAATAAGATCTCCCCCGATATAAAAAGCATTTTATTAATTGGAGAGGACCATAGTCGTAATCCTTATTATATGGATAATCTAAAAACTATAGAATTAATCTTAAATAAAGCTGGATATCACATAAAAATAGGCTCATTAACTGCCACTGAACATAGCAAGAACCAAGGTAACAATCATTCTGATATCTGCATTTCTTCTATAACAAAACATAACAATAAATTACAAATAGATGATTTTATCCCCAATTTAATTATACTAAATAATGATCTTTCCTCTGGAATGCCAGACCTTTTAAAAAACATTGATCAGAAAGTTATCCCTCACCCCAATAATGGGTGGTTTATGAGAAGAAAATCTAATCATTTTAAAGTTTATAATAAGCTGGTAACTGAACTTGAAGAATTATTCTCTCTACCATCTTTTTTACTTAGTACTGAATTTGATATATGTGAAGGAGTAAACTTTAAATCAAAACATGGCATGGATGAATTGGCTAAAAAGGTAGAAGTTCTCTTATTAAAAATAAAAGAAAAATATGAACAAAATAACATTCATGATACCCCATATGTGGTAGTTAAATCAGATTATGGCACATATGGCATGGGGATTATGATGATTAAATCAGCCGATGAGATCTTTTCCATAAATAAAAAGCTTCGCAACCAAATGCACATCACAAAAAGTAATATTGTTAATGAGCGGGTGATCATCCAAGAAGGCGTAAAAACATTTGATAAAATTGGCAATGCCAGCGCAGAACCTCTGCTCTACCTTATAAATCATCAACAAATAGAATTTATGTATCGCATTCATAAGACCAAAGATGAATATAGCAATCTTAATTCAGTTGGTATGGAAATAGCTAATAATCATAAATTTGACTGTGAGGATTATTATTATTGTTGCAACCTGGTTGCAAGAATAGCTAGCTTAGCTGCAGCCCTAGAACTTCAAGGCAATGGATCGTGACCAGAACCTCCCCATGGATGGCACTTAACTATTCTTTTAATACTAAACCAGAATCCTTTGAAAAAACCATATTTATTAAAAGCTGCAATAGAATAATTAGAACAAGTTGGAGTATAGCGACAAACACCAGGCCAATAAGGCGATAAAATATATTGATAACCCTTTATAAACAATACTACTATTTTTCTAAAATACTTCATCAACATGTATGTTCTAGCTAAATTTTCAAGAAGAATAATAGCATGATTTTCAAATCTCTCATTATTTTTTTATTTTATAAGTAAAGTTTTACTGGCATAAAAGAAAATATCTTGCTATAAATGTGTTGCGATTCTTATCACAGGATCAAAATGGAGAGGTGGCCGAGCGGCTTAAGGCGCTCCCCTGCTAAGGGAGTGTAGTGGAGACACTACCGAGGGTTCGAATCCCTCTCTCTCCGCCAGCTCTAGCTAAAATTTTTTCAGTCTCCGCTCGATTTTCCTATTTAGTTTCCTGCGCTCTAGACTACAGTATCTGTCTGGTGTAGCGCTTCAAAAAATGAAATCATAACATTACTTTTAAGCCTAAAAATTACCCAAATTTGTCTCATTTTTAGCTCAAAACCTCCTCAAATTCGTCTCCAATCTCTGTTTCATGTTTACCTTTACCAGTTCGCTAAACATCAAGAAACCCTAACCTACAAGAGGAGTTCGCAAAAGGTATGAGTCGGAGATGCGAGTGTTTTTTCGAACTCATCTAACCCCCCTCAAAGCTCAGGTTTACAAGGCTTACAGCATAATTTTGTCAAATTTAATTAATATCTCTTGACAAATATCAACTAATATATTAATATATTTATAATTAAGCAACTTTCAACAACCTAAAGTAAACATGGAGCAAATATAAAAATGACTATAGAAATTATCCACTTAAAGCAATTTCATAGAATTCCTGGTATTCCAGAGTATGATAAACAAAACAACATTTGCAATATTGTCGTTAAGTCGCAACTTAATTTGGCAAAATATCTTGAACGTAATAATGACATTCCTGTAGTATCAGAGTCGTTGTATGATAATATAAACTGCGAAAATTCTAGTGAAATGTGTGCCGTCACTAAACAATATATATTTCCAAATGGATTGCCTGACTCTTTTGAGCAATTAACTCATGTCCAGAAAGCTATGCTCTACGAATATGGTGCAGCCATAACTTTAACTTATGCAGGCGTATTACCGAAGACATATCCATCAATAGATAAAGATAATTCAGATAAAATAGATAATGATTTTTCTAAAGGTATATATAACGATATCTTCTCTACTAGGGAGAAGTTCGCAATAGAAAACGCCAAATTAGCAGCACAAGACTATTATGACGACTCCACTCAAGGAAAAGTTTTTATAATTTTTGGAGGCGCGCATGATTTTAGCAAAGAATGCGATGAATTTGGTTATAAAATATCTGAAATTGATTTTAGCTTAAGAGATGAAGTTGGCTTAGCGTATCCGGACAGCATGGAAGTGAGTCATATTGAAGATCAACAATCTTCAAGCATATTCTCAGAGCAATTAAAAATATTAAGCACGAATCATCCATACCGCACAAACCAATTGATTCAATCTAAACATGTGAACATAAAGGAGTTGTCTGCTTTTGCCGAAAATCACTTTGAAGTTTTACAAGACGTGATTAAAAGAGGAGGATTAATTGATATTATTGCAACTGGATCATTACATCTTGGACAATTATTAGAGGTATTTTACGACAAAGAACATATGCAACATTTATGGGGTGTAGTCTAGGATTATTTATTAAGTCATGATATAAGTTTCGATCAGCTTTTAGC
>JAOARE010000017.1 GCA_025210695.1 Rickettsiales bacterium | reverse complement strand
ATGCTTTTTTGCTTCTTTTAAGTTTTTTTCAGTGAAAGCAAAAGTTTCCGGTTGTTGATCTTTAGGTGCTGGTCTACGCTTGTTCATCTATCCACTTCTCCAAAAACAATATCTAAACTACCAATATTCGCAACCACATCTGCAATCATATGTCCACGAGACATAAATTCTAACCCTTGAAGATGGGCAAAGCCTGGTGCTTTTATTCTACAACGATACGGTTTATTGCTTCCATCGGACACTAAGAACACACCAAATTCTCCTTTAGGTGCTTCCACTGCAGCATATACTTCTCCTTTTGGAACATGATATCCTTCAGTGTATAATTTGAAGTGATGAATTAATGCTTCCATAGATTGCTTCATTTCTGATCTAGAAGGTGGAGTTATTTTACTGTCTAAAGTTTTAACCGGGCCTTCTGGCATTTCTTTAATACATTGCTTGATAATTTTCAATGATTGATACATTTCTTCCACTCTTAAAAGATAGCGGTCATAGCAATCACCATTTTTGCCAATAGGTATATCAAAATCCATTTGATCATAAACGTCATATGGTTGGCTTTTTCTTAGGTCCCAAGCAAATCCAGATCCACGAAGCATCACTCCGCTGAATCCCCAATCTAAAGCTTGTTCTTTGCTAACAACTCCAATATTTACAGTGCGTTGTTTGAAAATTCTATTCTCTGTTAGCAGTCCTTCAGTGTCTTTTAATATTTTTGGGAAGCTTTCAGCAAATTCTGCAATTTCTTCTAATAATCCTTCTGGTAAATCTTGAGAAACTCCACCTGGTCTAAAATATGCAGCATGCATTCTAGATCCTGAAGCTTTCTCATAAAGAACCATGATTTTCTCACGTTCCTCAAACAGCCATAATAGGGGAGTGGTTGCTCCCACATCTAAAGCCTGGGTAGCTATATTAAGAGTATGGTTTAGAATTCTAGTTAGTTCAGAAAATAATACTCTAATATATTGAGCTCTTTTTGGCACTTCACAGCCAAGTAGCTCCTCAGCTGCTAAGGCAAATGCATGTTCTTGGCACATTGGAGATACGTAATCTAAGCGATCAAAGTAAGGAACAGATTGAAGATAGGTCTTATGTTCAATTAATTTCTCAGTTCCTCTGTGAAGAAGTCCAATATGTGGGTCAGCCCTGGTGATAACTTCTCCATCCATCTCCAAAATAAGGCGTAACACACCATGGGCTGCAGGATGTTGTGGGCCAAAATTGATAGTCATATTTCTGGTGTTTTTTTCGCTCATTATTTCTTCTCCACCTTTTCATCGCCAGGTAAGATATATTTAGCTCCTTCCCAGGGGCTCATAAAATCAAAGCTACGGAATTCTTGAGGTAATTCAACAGGAGCATAGACAACTTTCTCTTGTTTTTTATCGTAATGAACTTCTTGAAATCCTGTTAGAGGAAAATCTTTGCGAAGTGGATGTCCTTCAAAATCATAGTCAGTGAGAATTCTACGAAGATCTGGGCTATTGTTAAAATGAATTCCAAACATGTCCCAAACTTCTCTTTCGTACCAAACGCTTGCACTAAAAATATCAGCTATAGATTCCACAGGTTTTTTATCAGCTACAGAGAATTTTAATATGATTCTTTTATTATCATAAATATTAAGCAAATTATAGATCATTTCAAAGCGTTCAGTTCGCTCTGGATAGTCTATTGCTGATAAATCGGTGAGTACATTGAATTGCTGGTTTTTTAAAGATTTCAGAATTTCTTTTAGATCTTTCTGCTTGATGAGCATAGTTATCATATAATCTTTTTCACTAAAGCTAATTTCTTTGTTTTTGAAATCTTTTTTTAGTTGTTTTAACATTAGCGCTTAATAACTCCGGTTCTATTGATCTTTTTTTGTAATTGCATGATTCCATAGAGTAAGGCTTCTGCGGTTGGAGGGCAACCCGGGACATACACATCCACTGGAACTATTCTGTCGCAGCCTCTAACTACTGAGTAGGAATAGTGATAATAGCCACCACCATTAGCGCAGCTTCCCATAGATATAACATAACGTGGTTCAGCCATTTGATCGTATACTTTACGTAAGGCAGGAGCCATTTTATTAGTTAAAGTACCGGCCACAATCATCACATCTGATTGTCTTGGGCTTGGTCTAAATACTAATCCTAATCTGTCTAGATCATAGCGGCTGGCGGCTGCTTGCATCATTTCAACTGCACAGCAAGCCAGTCCAAAGGTCATTGGCCAAAGTGAGCCAGTTCTGGCCCAATTGACTAAGTCTTCCATTTTGGTAATAATATATCCTTTATTACTTAATTCTTCATTAACTTCATAGAAAGCATAATCTTGGTCTTTTTTCAGTTTATCAAAATCTATTGTCTTCATTCCCACTCTAAAGCACCTTTTTTCCATTCGTAAATAAATCCTATGGTCAATAAGCCTAAAAATATCATCATTGACCAAAATCCTAACGCGCCTATTTTACCTAAGGTTATGGCCCAAGGGAATAGAAATATAACTTCTAGATCAAAAATAATGAATAAAATAGCAACCAGATAAAAACGAACGTCAAATTCAATACGTGAATCTTGAAAAGGATCAAAGCCGCATTCATAAGGAGAGACTTTTTCTTTGTCAGGTTTATGAGCTGCAAAAAGAGTTGGTATAATTATCATTATAAAAGACAAAACTGATGCAACGCATAAAAAAATTATGATTGGTAGATAATGGGTAATATTTTGTTCTACAAATTCATACATAAAAATGATGCTCCATAAAATTAAAATAGGATCAATAATTTATAATGCTAATTGAGCTAAATGTCCATAAATAATAAGTTTGTACATCTAATAGATTAAAATATAGTTAACTATATATCCTATAATTGAGGGATGTTTTATCTGTATAATTATTTTGAAAATAATTTTTATTTTTTTAATTGTATGAATTCAGAGATTTCTTGATTGGGGCAATAATGTCAAATTTTGTCAATATATTTATTTAGAAAAAAATGAAATAAATGGGTTTACTCTTTGAATAATTGGAGGGATAATGATCAGACCATATTTATGGAAATCATTATACTAATAGGCATGAAAAATATCACCGGCTTTGCTGTTGGTAAAGTAAGTTCTGCACAATGTTGGAAGGCTTTGCAAGCAAAAGAAAAAGCATATCTCATAGACGTTAGGACGCCAGAAGAATGGCAGGAAACGGGGGTTGCAGATTTGGGTGCTATCAAAAAGGAAGTTAAATTACTCAGTTGGGTATTTTTAACTCCAAGCATTCATCAAAATAGTAATTTTATAAATGATTTAGAACAGCTTTTTTCCAATAGGGAAGTTGAATTATACTTTATCTGTAAATCTGGTGGAAGATCAATGCAGGCGGCTGAAGTGGCATTGAGTTTAGGTTATAAAAAAGCATTTAATGTTGAAGATGGATTTGTAGGAGATAAAATGAGTAAGAGTGGTTGGATGAACAGTGATTTGCCTAGGAGAGAAGTATGAATCCTTCAGCAGTTTCTAGTAATTTAGGGCAAAATGAGATCTGGCAACAAGTTCAAAATAAGTTAAGAGATGAGCATGGCGAAGCAACTTTTAAAAGCTGGCTGTCTAAAATTAACTTCCTTTCAGCTGATGATGGAATTTTAAAAATTATTGCTCCAACAAAATTCATTCGTGAATGGGTTTTAACTCATTATTTAGACAGTATTAAAGGTTCCTGGAAAACGTTTGATAGTAATATAATAGATCTTGAAATTCAAGTAGCAGATTCTCAAGCTAATATTGTTAGCAGTGCTAATGTTAACTCATCTAATGTTGATATCTATGAAGAAAAGAATGTTGTTGAAACTACTAATTTTTATCAGAATTATGATTTAACTTCAGTTTTAGATGATAGATTCACTTTCGATAATTTTGTGGTTGGTGCACCAAATGAATTTGCTTATGCTGCTGCAAGATCTGTAGCTGAATCTAGCCAGGCTGATAGCAAAACAAATCCATTGTTTTTATATGGTGGAGTAGGGCTTGGAAAAACTCATTTGATGCATGCCATCGCTTGGCATTTATACGGTAACAATAAGAATCGTAAAGTGATGTATATTTCTGCAGAGAAATTTATGTATCAGTTTGTTCGTGCTTTGCGTAATAAAGAAATTATGTCGTTTAAGGAGCATTTCCGTTCGGTAGACGTTCTAATGATTGATGATGTGCAATTTATTTGTGGGAAAGATAGCACCCAGGAAGAATTCTTCCATACATTTAATGCATTAATTGATAATAACTGCCAGATTGTTATTTCTTGTGATCGTTCTCCTTCAGATTTAGATGGAATGGAAGAGCGTATTAAATCTCGTCTTGGATGGGGGCTGGTTGCAGATGTGCATAGCACTAATTATGAGTTAAGACTCGGAATTTTGCTTTCTAAAATTGAGCAAATGAATGTTCAGGTGCCCAAATCAGTATTGGAGTTTTTAGCTAGTAAAATCACTTCAAATGTGAGAGAGCTTGAAGGTGCTCTAAACAAGGTGGTGGCCATTTCAAAATTAGTTGGTAGAGAAATCAGTTTAGAAAACACTCATGAAATATTACGTGATTTGCTAAGATCAAGTGAAAGAGTAATCTCTATTGAAGAAATTCAGAAGAAGGTTGCAGAGCATTACAATATTAAAATGAATGATATGTCATCAAATAAAAGAATGCGTTCCATTGCAAGACCAAGACAGATCGCTATGTATCTATCTAAAGATTTAACCAGTAAGAGTTTGATGGAGATTGGTCGTAAATTTGGTGGTAAAGACCATACCACAGTGATGCATGCTCTAAAAACTGTTGAGAAATTAAAAGAATCAGATGCTGAAGTTAGTGAAGATCTGCATATATTATCAAAAATATTGCAAGCTTAAAGTTTCTTGCTCTAAATATAATAAAAAATAGGTGGAAAAATGTTTGAAGTTACTGTTCAACGTAGTGTTTTTGTAAAGGCGTTATCTCATGTGCAATCTGTTGTAGAACGCAGGAATGTTACTGGAATTGCTTCTCATTTAAAATTAGAGGCTGTGAATAATGCACTCACAATCACGGCTGTGGATACAGGTCTTTCAATCACTGAAACAATTCAAGCAGAAAGCACAGCAGAAGGTGCTTTAACTTTACCTGCTCACACATTATATGAAATTGTTCGTAAATTTTCTGATGAAGTGATTAATCTTAAAACAAGTATAGATCAGCCCACAATGGTTGAGGTTTCTTCAGGTTATTCGGTGTTTCATTTGCCATTTCTAAACGCAAATGAATTCCCGAAAATTGATTCAGGATCTTTTGATTGCAAATTTTATGTTCCCCATAATTTGATGCAGAAAATGATTGAAAAGAATCGCAATACAATAAATCAAGAAGATGGTAGATATCATTTAAATGGCATTTATTTTCATCCAATTCCAACTGAGAATGCGCTAAGGGCAACTGCAACTGATGGTCATCGTTTATCAAGTGTAAAAATTCCTCTGCCTAAAGATGCAGAAAATATGCCGGCAATTATAATCCCAAGAAAATCTATTTTTGAGATATTAAAAATTCTAGCCGATCATCAAAGTGATGTTCTCTTTGAGGTTTCTCCGGTTAAGTTAAGGCTTACAATTGGCGATGTGGTGATTGTGAGTAAGTTAATTGATGCAGAATTTCCTGATTATTTAAGTCTTATTCCAGCAAGCAACACTTTATATTTCAATTTATCAAGTGTTGAAATGGCAAGAGCTGTTGACCGTGTTTCCACTATTATGATGGAAAAATCACAAGCAATTAAAGTTACAGTTAATGGTGCAGCGCTTGAGCTTAGCGCTGGTGGGGATCATCAAAGCTTAGCTAGTGAGAAATTAGAAATAGATTGTAATATTGAACAATTTGAAATTTCATTTAATGCAAAATATTTGCTTGATATCATGGCGGTTATAGATAGTAGCGATGATGTTGAATTTAAGCTTAGTGATCCATTCTCTGCAGTTTTAGTTCGTGCTAAAAAAGATGCAAATACTGACTTTGTTCTGATGCCAATGAGAGGCTAGGGTATTTCTTATCCTTCCCTCGCCACCAGTGAGAGATATATACTTTCCCTTGTCACCAACGAGCTCCTTTGCCCTCTCTGTCTTCACTAGCTATCCCTCGTTACCAGCGAGCACTTCCTCCTATCTCTCGTCATTGCGAGCGCTTTTTTATAAAGCGCGTGGCAATCTCAGGCACTCCATATGGATTGCTTCGTCGCTAACGCTTCCTCGCAATGACGAGGAAAATATGATGTTCCTCGCAATGACGGAATGTTTTAACACTATCGTCACCCTTGCCCTTTTCTTTCTTCATCGCCTTCGGTCCAAATTTCCTTCTTCCGTTACTTTTGGTCCGTTCCCTTTTTTCTTCATTCTCGTCCCAATCTCTTTCTTCTATCACCCTTGGTCATCCTTGGCTCGCTTTTTTTCTTCGTCATCCTTGGACCAGCTCCTTTTTTCGTCATCCTTGGACCGTAAGGTCCGAGGATCCAGTAGACACTTACCAACTGGATTTTCGAATTGGTATAAACCAATTCAAGAGTGATGCCAATTTATCACTTAAAAGCTAAACTGCAAGTTTAGCTTGAAATCCAGGACAAAAAACTATTAGACCTTTTGGTTTAATTCATCATCCTTTAAGCTACAATAATTGCATTTTACCCTTTGACTCTTGCAACCAATTATGTTACTTACAAACAAAGAGGAGTTTCAATTTTTACTAAGGATAAATGTTATGACAATTAAGGATCGTATAGGTTCTTATTTGGGGGCAACAGAAGAAATAACTAGCATCATATATAATGATAATGAAGTGGTAGATGAGGATTTTTTGTTTTCAACTTTTTGTAAGCCTCAATTAGTAGAGTTAAAAGGTACGGAACTTCACATACATGAATGTCCAAATTTTTGTAGTGTAAACCCTATGGTAGAGAATAGACATGTGTATTTAGAAGATAATTCAGTTAATATGCTTACTAATTATGGCGGTTTTGGTGAACGTGAGAAGATTGGAGAGGGGTGTACAATTGGTAGCTTTTCTATTTTTGATGTTAGAATTAGGGCAGAAGGTTCTATGGCTGGTATGAACAGTGAAAACAGTGCAGAATAATCATTAATTTATAGATGATTCTATTTAATTATAGATAAGATCCTCACCACCACTCTTTATTTAAGATATCACATAATTTTATAAGTGATTGTGGCGTTTGCTTTCCTGAAATAAAAAAATTTAAGGAGGGGGTATGACATTTATTTATGTGCTGTGATATTGTAATAATTGTTATTGATGTATTTCATCAGTCAAGCAGTTTAACGTTAGAGTAATTTGTAAATCTAATTCAATACAAGTGCACAAATTGATTAATTTATAATTCCTCTTACATTTATGACCTCGCGAATTATAAATTTAATTAGTTTGACAAAAAACATTCTTACCGGACTATCAGTGCAAGTGTTAGATTTGGTGCCCAATATTGTTGGTGAAACAGTTTATTAAAAACCTTTTAGGAAATGCCTAGTTTACGCAAAGGGAAGAGATGGATTGTTTATTCACCGGTAACGTCTTTTTTTTAGTTTCTAATTAGTTTTAGAAACGCGCTAAGTTTTTTTTTGATGTGAAAATAAACAAAACTTTGCAAATATTAAAATTATATTATTGAAATTACATCAATAACAAATTTTATTTCTTTAAGATTATAAAACGAAAGCAAATTAAAACTTAAAGAAAAACACTAATCGTCGTTTAAGTGTAACTTAGCTTAAAAATTCCCTCCTTAAAATGGGTATATCTACTCATAACCATCCCTCATGTTCTTTTTTTTATCCTTTAAGTCATTGGCTTTTTAGTGGCCCTTGTCCGTTCCTTTTTCATCACTCTTGTCCCGCACCCCTTTTTCATCTTCCTTGGGCCATCCCTTTCTTCGTCATCCTTGGACCGTAAGGTCCGAGGATCCAGTAAAAATTTTCTAACTGGATTATCGTCAAACAATTGTTTGACAATAATGACGGTTCTTTATGTTTTATATTCTCCACGCTAGTCTTTTAGAATTGCTTTAGCTTAAAAATTCCCTCCTTAAATGGGCAGATCTGCTCATAACCATCCCTCATGTTCTTCGTCATCCCTTAAGCTTACAGGGCGAGAGAATTTGGTAAAAACTTATCCTTCCCAAGTTTATCTTTATTTTTTATTAATTTTTTGTTACTGTTACATCTTTAAAATAGCGAGGTGTAACTATGTGTGTACAACACGGAGTTCAAACAAAAACTTTCTTTAACTCAGCCACTATTTATATCTTAATGATAGCATTAGGTATTTTTAGTGGATTATCAGACATTGCGATATTGAAGGATACCGGTCTTTTAATTTCAGATGTTTTTATAAGAATTTTTAAATGTATCAGTCTGCCGATCATTGCTTTGTCAATTATTGTTACTTTATCAAGTTATATGTCTAAAGCCTCAATGGGGCATGTCTGGAAGCGGAGTATTTTTTATACTTTAAGCACCACAATCATAGCAGCAGGTGTTAGCTGTTTACTATATTTAGTAATTAAACCAAGTTCTATTCATGGAGTTGAAGAAAATCTTATTTATGCTAAGCCTGATAATGTCAGCTATGCTCAGCATATTACAGGTCTTATTCCGGCTAATATTTTTTCTCCTTTCTTAGAGCATCAAGTGATGGGAGTGCTAATGGTTGGAGTATTTATTGGTATAGCCATTCGTTATATAAAAGAAGAGCAAGC
Organism: Rickettsiales bacterium; assembly: GCA_025210695.1. Classification (NCBI taxonomy): domain Bacteria; kingdom Pseudomonadati; phylum Pseudomonadota; class Alphaproteobacteria; order Rickettsiales; species Rickettsiales bacterium. The sequence continues at coordinate 30,777 of JAOARE010000017.1, read as the reverse complement.
AAAAGAAACAATTATCAATTTCTTTAAAGGGGCTCATGGAATATTTTTAGTTATTACTAATTGGGTGGTTAAGATAATACCAATAGGTCTTTATGGATTTATAACAGCAACGGTAGTTCAGCTGCAAGAAGGTATGGACATTATGGCTCTTTCCGGATATCTGGCAGTGATATTATTAGCTAATGTAATTCAAGGTTTTATAGTATTGCCGATTTGGCTTAAGTCAAATAATATAAATCCCTTTGAAGCTATGAAAGGCATGTTTCCAGCATTGTCATTGGCTTTTTTCTCAAAGTCTTCTACTGGTACTCTACCGGTTACCATGGAAATGGCTGAGAAGAATTTAAAAATTAATCCGAAGATTAGTAGATTTATTCTGCCTCTTTGCACTAGCATTAATATGAATGGCTGTGCCGCCTTTATTTTTACTACAGTGATTTATCTAATGCAAAATAATGGTGTAGATATTAGTTTAGGCACAATGATACTCTGGATATTTGTTGCAACCATTGCCGCAATTGGTAATGCTGGAGTTCCTATGGGATGTTTTTTCTTAAGTGCCAGTTTATTAGCTAGTATGAACATACCAATGGCATTGCTTGGAATAATCCTGCCATTTTATAGTATTATTGATATGGTTGAAACTTCTCTTAATGTATGGTCAGATTCATGTGTTGCTAAAGTTGTGAATGAGAAGGTAAAAATAGAAGAGGAGGTCTGTAATGACTAAAAAAGTTTATTTTATTTCTTTAGGTGGGCTTATAAAAAGTGATATAACTAAATCAGTTGCTGCGTTTAGTGATCTCTTAGCTAAAGAATCATATTTCCCATATTTCACAGAAGCTAGGGTTTATAGTGCTCTTTTGATCGATAAAGCTTATTATAAAACTATAGATAGTTATAATCTTGGAAAAATAGATACAAATGAGTTTAAAGCTAAAATATCTTATCAATTAGGAATTAAAAATGGTCCTGAGATTGAAACTGCTTGGAATTCCATGTGTGAATTAACTAAGGAAGCTAAAGAAAGAATATTTGAGTTTTCTGAGAGTCAAGCAACAGAGCATTTTAAGATATGTCTTGTATCAGCTACTAATCCCCTTCATTATAATTACGTGATTGATCAAATTAACAAAGATCTCACAAGAGATAATCTTTTAAAAATCACGGAAAATGCTCGGGTTGTTATAAAAACTTCATTTGAAGAAAATACTTTATCAATTTCAGAATTGGCTAAGATTGCAATTGAAGAAAATAATTGGGATTCTAGTACTTATAATCTTACATCTTATGATTCTAGATTAACTGCAGAAAATTTAATGCTTAAAGAGGCTGAATTTAGTTATGATGAGAATCAATCTTGGATGACTTTTGCAGGAGAATATTATCAAGAATTATAAAACTACTTTACCTGAAGTTTTAGGCCAATTATCCCTATTAGAATCATTGATACAAAGATTACATTAGATATTGAAACGGGTTCTTTTAAGATGAATGCTCCATAAATAAATAGTCCAACTATTCCAATACCAGTCCATATAGCATAAGCCACGCTCATAGGTATGCTTTTTACTGCATTGCCAAAACAGACAATACTTAGGGTGATTGCTATAGCTACTAGTAACATCGGGAGGCTTGGTCTAATTCCATCACAATGTTTTATGCTAACTGCCCAGCATACTTCAGATAATCCTGCTATAAAAAGATAAATCCACGCCATTTCTAACTCTTGCCCCATAGTTATAATTATGTGTTAATATTTTGTTTGAAAGTGGTATTTATTTTAACAGACTCCTTGAAAAAGTCAAATTGCGTTATTTTCTTGCTTTAAGTTAAAGGTAAGATTATGATAACAATATAGGTCATTTAAAGACTTGCTAAATGAAAAATTTTGGGTATAATTCTCAGAATTATCAATCAAATTAAGGATATTCCCAATGGCACGTGTCACAGTAGAAGATTGCAAGAAAGTAGTTCCAGATCATTTTGAATTAGTAGTTTTAGCTAGTAGAAGAGGAAGAGACATTGGTGCTGGATCTCCTATATTAGTAGAAAAAAGTAATGATAAAAATGCTGTTGTAGCTCTTAGAGAGATTGCTGCCAAGAAATTGAATGTTGAATTATTAAGAAGTAATATAATACAAGATTATCGTAAAAATCTTCATATAGAAGATAGTTTAGATGATAATAAAACAGAAAATTATATCGAATCAGATGAAAAAGAAGCCAATCAGTTTGCTTCTAGTTTTGAAGATGAGCTTTCTGAGGGTATGTCTAGCATTGAGTTAGCAGAAGAGTTCGAAGAAGAAATATCTTTTGAGGATGAGAATATAGAACCTGAAGATTAATTTTCTACAAGCTATAAAGAATTAGATATGCGGTTTAATTTTAAAATTTTATGTCTATCATTGTTTATTAATGTGTCTGCATTTGGATTTGATGATGTAAATTTTAGTCACTCTAATGGCTTTGATTTAATGAGAGAATATTCCGCTCAATATTTGAATCCTAATGCAAATATAGAATTAAATCTACTAAGAAATAACTACGAAAGACTAAAACCAAGCAAAACTCCATCTAATCCTTCTCCGATCATTCCCAAAACAATACACCAAATATGGCTTGGAAAATCTCCAATGCCTAAAAACTATCAATATTTTTTAGAAACTTGGCGTCAGCATCATCCAGATTGGCAAATTAAAGTTTGGAATCAAGAGGATATATTAAAAGAGAACTTTCCTAATATAGATTTATTCTTTCTAGCTAGAAGTTATGCAGAGCAGGCTGACATCGCTAGATATGAAATTATTTATCGTTATGGTGGTTTATACGTTGATGCAGATATCGAATGTTTCACAAATTTTGATGAGCTTCACCATAAGTATGACTTTTATATTAATATGGAGCCTCCAGCTCTAAATAAAAAACAGGTTACCATAGCAAATAATATGATAGCTGCTGTGCCTAACCATCCGATACTTGAAAGAACTTTGCTTAATATCAGAAGCAACTGGAATTTGGTTGAAGAAGAATTTGAAAATAATCTCAGCAATAGTTGGACTAGCTTCCGTAGGTCTAATCATAATTTAGCTGTACAGAGAACTATGTATCCTTTGAGTGATGCTGTATTTAGTTTTTTAACTGAAGAAGATCAAGCAAAATATAAAAGCATTGTTTTGCCATCTGGCTATAACATTCCTATATATTTTGTAAATAATAGACCAATATTAAATTTTTTAAGCAATACATTTCGGGGTAGAGCAAAATTATCTAACAAAATAGAGATTCGACCTGAAACTATGAGTTTCCACTTTTATGACAAGCAAAATAGTCTTATGAATTATTCTAGCTTCTCCAGTGCAATATTTGAGAAAAGTAAAATTAAAGGATGGTTATATAAATTGCTAAAATTCCGAGATAAATATTATCTAGCATTTAGAGATTTATTTAACCGTAATTTTCCTGCAAATGTTGAATATAGCGTGGAGGCCACTATTCCTAAGGTGATTTATCTTGAAAGAGGGAACCTTCCTAAGCAGCACATATCTTCTTTAAAAGAAAAATGGCAAGAGTTAAATCCTGGCTTTAAAGTGCAGATTGTGGATTCTGATTATTTGCAACAATTCATTCCAGCTAAGATAATGGATATTAATAAAAAAGCCCTTAAAGTGGCTGGAAAGTTTTATTTGCTCCGTAAGAAGGGTGGTTTATATGTAGGAAATGGCTTTGAACCTGTTAAATTAAATGAGTTCCATCATAAATATGGATATTACGGTAAATTCTCTAAGTTACATAAAATATTTGATTCACTAAAAATTAGTACCAATCTAATGGCGTTTTCCAGTAATCACAGTATCCTAAATCATTTAATTAAAGATATAGAATCTGAAGTTTTAAAGAATAGTGAGGTCACTGAAGATATGCTTCAAAGAATATATTTAGATAATGCATATAAATACTATCAACTTGATGGAAAATCAATTATCCTACCAGAGATATTCTTTAATCAAAAAAGATAAGTTATGCAGCTTAAAGCTCTCAAATTTTTATCTGGCTATCTAGCACCATTTCGTTTGCAAATAATTATAATTTTTATTTCTATTGCAATTGTTTCTTCTGCTATTCTAGGTTTAGGATATGCCTTGAAGCATCTAATTGATCAGGGGTTCGTCAATAATAATTTAAATGGTTTAAATGATGCCTTTATTTTACTTTTAATTATGGTGGCTCTTATTTCTTTAGCTAGCTATGCCAGATCATTAAGAGTTAATTGGATTTCTGAGCAATTAGAGAGTAATATTAGAAAGTCTGTTTATAAGAACATTATTAATATTTCTCCCGGTTATTTTGACATTTATAAAGTTGGTGATATTTGTTCTCGTCTCACTACAGATCTTACACTTGTTAGCAACACCATTGTTATGATTGCTTCTTTTTCTTTGCGCAATAGTTTGATGGCCATAGGTGGATTAATTCTCTTGTTGTTCACTAGTCTTAAGCTTACTAGCTATGTATTATTGATCCTGCCTGTAATTTTACTTCCTATAATAATAATAGGTAGGAATACTCGTAAGTTATCCAAGAAAAATCAACATAGTGTGGCTGTATGTAATTCTCATTTAGAAGAAAGTTTAAGCTTTATCAAAGCTGTTCAGGCTTATAATCGTGAGGAATTTGAATATCAACAATTTGTTTCTCTAACTGATAAATCGCAAGAGGTTGCTTATAAAAGAATTAAGTTGAGATCATTACTATTTGCATTAGTTATTCTGCTAGTATTGTCTGCCGTGGCTCTTGTTCTCTGGGTTGGTGGACAAGATGTATTATCAGGAGAAATGACTGCTGGAGCTCTTTCCTCTTTTATATTTTATGCAATATTGGTGGCAACTAGTATTGGTGGATTAAGTGAGGTCTATAGCGATTGGCAGAGAGCTAGTGGAGCATTAGAAAGAATAATGGAAATTGATCGCGCGGAAGATTCTATTAGTGAGGTTAAAAGACCTGTAAAACTTAAAAATGATGACCAATTAAACATAGATATACAAAATATATCCTTTACTTATCCTTCCAGAGAAGAATCTCTAGTTTTAGATGATATTAGCTTTAATATTAAAGAGGGAAGCATCATAGCTTTAGTTGGGCCATCTGGCGCTGGTAAAAGCACCATTTTTCAATTGTTACTACGTTTTTATGATCCAGATTCAGGAAAAATATTATTAGGTGATGTTGATATAAAGAAATTACTTTTAAAAGATTTACGCAATTTATTTGCATTTGTATCTCAAGATGCAGTGATTTTTTCTGGCACAGCTTATGAGAATATTCTTTATGGCAAAATAGATGCTACCAAGTCAGAAGTGGAAGAGGCTGCTCGCTTAGCAGAAATATTTGAATTCTTTAATTCAATGCCAAATGGATTAAACACTCATTTAGGTGAGAAGGGGGTTAAATTATCTGGTGGGCAGAAACAAAGAATTGCCATTGCTAGAGCAATTTTGTGTAACCCTAAAATTCTATTGCTTGATGAAGCCACTAGCGCCCTAGATGGTGAGAATGAGAAGCTGGTTCAATTGGCGCTAAATAGACTTAGAAAAAACCGTACCACCTTGGTAATTGCCCATCGCATTTCCACCATTGCTAATGCCGATTCTATTATAGTATTAGACAAAGGAAAAATTGTGGCTCAAGGAAAACATGATGATTTGCTTAGAAATAATGAATTATACCAGAAACTGAATAAGCACTCTATTAAGTGATAATAATTTGACAGCAAAACTAACTAATTCTCTAATTAAAGACTTTATTCTATTATATATTTAGTTTAATAAATATTTTTATGATGCAAAAAGGGGGCAATTTCAGTACAGTTAGGTGTTATAAATTGTTAGGTCTTATTTGTTTAAAGGCGCTAATATATTTTTAATAATAGCTTCCATTTGTTTCTCTTCTTCCTCTTTATTTGAGGATGAGGAGAATACACCACGCATAGCTGTTAGTCTATTAGTCCATAATATTCTGCCGGTTTTTATTTCTATAATCCCAATAACGATAATAGCATTATCGGCATTATCTGAATGTCTAGTTCCTAAAAAGAGATCCATCATAACATCTTTTGTTCTAGATCCACTGGTTTTAATAGCTCTTGCATAATTAGTAACCAATAATATTTTGCTATTAGTCTTAGAGCCAATATTTATAGCGCTTGGACCAATATTGTTACTTATTGAAAATGCTTTTTCTTCTGCCCATAAAGTGGGGGTGTAAAGTTCATTACGATTTTTTTCGTAAATTTGATCTAGTTGTGCAATTGCTTCATTCAATTTATAATCATAAATAGTTTTTCTATCCAGCAGCTTTGATTTGAATCCTTTTTTTGCTAATTCAGAGATTAATTGGTTAGCTATGATAAATTCTATATTATATTCATAATCATACATTTTTTGGCTTTTTCCAGATGCTTCAACGGTCACAACTTCAGCTTCTGGAGGCAGAATTAATATTTCAGGATTCTGATTTATCACAGATTTATATTCTGGAGTATAGCGAACAGAAGTGTAATTAACGCAAGCACAGAAGTTTAATGCTAATACAATTAATAAAATAGCACGTAATATACGCATAAAAACATCTCTTTAGAATTTTTAAGAAGCTGCTATAACTCTAGTACGATTATCAGAGTATATTATATATACTTTTTGTTTTTCTTTTAAAACAACGTCAGCTCCTTGCACAATGGTAATCAACCCAGTGGTTTTAGCTGTAGATATCACATTTCTAATTGCTTTATTGCCGTCAAAATATCCATCTTTTAAGCTTGAAGTATCAACTTTAACAATATATTCATAGCCCTTACCTTCGCTGAGTTTTCCTTGAAGAACTGCTCCAGCAAGCCCACCAACGATCGCTCCTCCTACAATGGTCATTGTAGTTCCAGATCCACTTCCTGCTCCAGATCCTAATGCCGCACCCATTGCTCCACCTGCTAACATTCCTCCGGTATTATCAGACATATTGTCGGCATCTTTTATTATAATTGGGCGAGTTGCAACAATAACCCCTTCCATTGTAAAGCTGAGGGTTGAGTCACTGGTATACATATTGCTAGATAGATCTCTGCCGCATCCTGTAAGAACAGATAATAAGGTAATAATACTAGTTATTTTAAAAAACAATTTTCTCATGATAATAACCTATTTTATAATGTTATCTTATACCTGCTTAATTTCTTTTTCTTTTGCAGCTACTTTCTCGTCTATTTGTTTTATATAGCTATCAGTAGTTTTTTGAACTTTATCATTAAGCTTTTTTTGTTCATCTTCTGATATTTCTTTCTCTTTCTCTGCCTTCTTTATTGATTCCATAACATCGCGACGTGCATTGCGGATAGAAACTTTTGAAGTTTCTCCATATTTAGAAGCAAGTTTAGCAAATTCAACTCTTCTCTCTTCTGTTAAACTTGGTAGAGATACTCGTATATTTTGTCCTTCAGCAATAGGGTTCACCCCTAAATTGGCATTAGCTATAGCTTTTTCAACCGCTTTAACATTTGCAGCGTCCCATACTTGAACGGACAAAGTTCTAGCATCCATAGAGCTAACGGTTGCTGTTTGGCTAATTGGCATTTTGCTACCATAAACATCAGCTAAGATTGGTTCAATTAAATTGGGGGAGGCTCTTCCAGTTCTAATGCCCACCAATTCATGCTCCAAACTTGCAATAGTTTTTTTCATTTTTACTTCAAGATTATTAATCGCTTCTTCTATAGACATTTTTAAAATTTCTCCTAGCTTATAATAGTAAATTTACCTTTTCCATCAACAACTTCAGCTAAAGCTTCAGGCTCTTGAATAGAAAATACAATAATTGGTAAGTGATTATCTCTTGCCATTGCAATGGCAGAAGAATCCATAACTTTAAGATCTTTTGTTAGAACATCTTTATATGTTAGTGTATTGAAGCGACTTGCATTCTCATTTGTTTTAGGGTCAGATGAATATACTCCATCAACTTGAGATCCTTTTAAAACAGCATCACAATTCATTTCAATTGCTCTTAGAGTGGCCGTTGTGTCAGTTGTGAAAAAAGGACTTCCAGTTCCGCCAGCAAAGATAACAATTCTTTTCTTTTCCATATGACGCATAGCTCTGCGTCTAGCATATGGTTCGCAAACGGTAGTCATTGGAATAGCTGATTGAACTCTGGTTGGGATCCCCATGGATTCTAAGCAATTTTGGATCGATAGAGCATTTATAACCGTAGCAAGCATTCCCATATAATCTGCGCTTGCACGCTCCATGCCTTCTGCGGCAACTGACACTCCACGGAAGATGTTTCCTCCGCCGGTAACTAAACAAATTTCATGGCCTTGTTCATAAACTTTTTTAATGTTTTTGCAGATGTTTTGCACAGTGGGTAAATCAATACCAAAAGCTGTATCTCCCATTAATGCTTCTCCGGATATTTTGAGGAGAACTCGTTTAAATTTTTTCTTGGTCACTAGAGTTTATGCCTTATAAATATAATTTTTCTATTGTTAAAGATAAACTGGATGTGGGCACAAATCAAGAAACAATTTTTATAAAAATAGGCTATTCATTACTTTAATCATATGTTTTTTAGTTGTATTATATACTAATGAGTCATGTATAAGTTGAAAAAGGGTTGTGGTGTGTAAATTATTAATTAAGGTGGTTGTAATATTAGGATTATATTCAGGCTATGCTTATGCGTCAGATGCATATCATCCAGATTCATGCCATCCAGCAGTGTCTCAAAAAGAGAATAACTATATAATTGGTTATGGGAGTTTAATTCAGAAAGAGTCTAGACAGAAAACCAATCCAAATGCTAAATATGTATATCCTATTGAAGTTAAAGGTTTTAAACGAGTATGGGGAATTCAAGGTGGAAATTATAAAACAACATTCTTAACTTTATTGAAAGATGAAAATTCATCTCTTAATGCAGTTTATTATTCTGTTGCTGACTATGGTATCTTAGAAACGGACGAAAGAGAAATGGGATATTGTAGGATTTTAGTGCCCAAAACTGATATTCAAGCCTTAGGATTAAAAGATATACCGGATGGTAAATATTGGGTATATGCACAAAAGGATAATAATATACAATCACCAAGTAAAGAATATCCAATAGTTCAATCATATGTTGATATCTTTTTAGATGGCTGTATTCAAGTGGGTGACACCTATAATATACCTCAATTCCTAGAAGAATGTATTTCAAAAACTCATGGTTGGCCTACAAAGCCTGGAACTTGGGTTAATGACAGACAACATCCAAGGAGACCATTTGGAATATCCAATGCTTTCAATATTGATAAAATTCTATCTAAAGACTTTAAGGATTATTATCAACACCCCATTGATTAACTAATCATTATTTCAATATTCCTGGATCCCACGCAATTGCCTAAGAGACAATTGCTCTGGATGACGGCGGGGAGAAGGTCTTTACTTCCCCCTCTTCAATTATTAATTGAAAAGCGCTTCTAACAAGAGTATCCTATTATTTATAAAGATAATGGTAGGGGAGTGGTTTGTGGAAGACAAGCAAAAAGCAATATTAAAACCAGATTTTTGTATTATTGGTGCTGGATCTGGAGGCTTGTCTTTCGCAGCTGGAGCTGTGCAAATGGGTGCCTCTGTTGTTTTGCTAGAGCGCAATAAAATGGGAGGGGACTGTTTAAATTATGGCTGTGTTCCTTCTAAGGCACTCATTTCTGCAGCTAAAATTGCTCATAAAATAAAATTAGCTGAAGAATTTGGCTGGTCTATTGATAAAGCAAAAGTGAATTTTAAAAAAGTTCATGATCATGTGCGCTCTGTTATAGATGCTATTGCCCCTAATGATTCAGTAGATCGTTTTGAGAAGCTTGGGGCTCATGTTATTTTAAAGGAAGGCAAATTTATTGATGAAGAAACCATTGAATTAGATAATCAGCTTATTAAAGCAAAACGCTTTATTATTGCCACGGGAACTTCTCCCTTTATTCCTTCCATTAAAGGACTTCCATCAGTTCCATATCACACCAATGAAACCATTTTTGACTTACAAGAGTTGCCAGAGCATTTGGTTGTGATAGGTGGTGGACCTATTGGCATTGAAATGGCTCAGAGCTTTAGCCGTTTAGGAAGCAAAGTAACTGTTCTTGAGGCTTTTACTGCTTTGCCAAAAGATGATCCAGAGATAACTTCAAAATTAAAGAATATTTTGAATAAAGATGGAGTTGAAATTTATGAACATGTTCAAATTTTAGAGATCGAGAAGTCAAAAAATGATATTCATATTACGTATAAAGTTGAAGAAGGTAAAGAAGAGCAAATTATTGCCTCTCATGTATTGGTTGCCACTGGGCGTAGACCAAATATTAAATCTTTAGATTTAGAAAAGGCAAAGATAAATAGTTCTCTAAGAGGAATCATCGTCAACGAGCATTTACAAACGTCTAACTCTAAGGTTTACGCTATTGGAGACTGTAGTGGAGGATATCAATTCACTCACGTGGCAGGATATCATGCGTCTCTTGCTATTAAGAATAGTATTTTTAGATTGAGATCTAAGGTTTATACCCAGGCCATTCCATGGGTTACTTATACTGATCCTGAACTTGCCCATGTTGGTTTTCTAGAGTCTCAATTAAAAGAGCAAAACATAGACTATAAAGTATTGCATATGGGTTTTAATGAGAATGATAGAGCACAGGCAGAAAGAGAAACGGAAGGCAGTATTAAAATTTTAGTATCACCTAGGGGCAAAATTTTTGGTGCCACTATATTAGGAATAGGGGCTGGAGAATTAATTTATCCTTGGGTAATGGCAATTCAGAATAATTTAAATATATCTGCTGTTGCCAATTCCATTGCTCCATATCCCACTCTTAGTGATATTAATAAGAGAGTCGCTGGAAGCTATTATATTGATAAAATTTTCAGTCCATTCATGAAAAAAATAGTTAAAGGTTTGATGTGGCTGACAAGATAAAGAAATATTTCCCTATTTTATTGATTTTGCTAATATCGGCCATAGCTTGGTATTTTGAAGTGTATAAATATTTCAGTTTTGAGGTTTTCAAAGAACATCAACAATCATTAGAATTATTTATTGAGCAGAAAAAATTCTTATCAATTCTTATCTATTGCGGGATGTATATCTTGATTGTTAGCACTTCAATACCAGGAGCTAGTTTTATGACAATTACAGGTGGTCTTCTATTCGGGCAGTGGCTTGGCACATTTTCCACAGTGATTGCAGCAACCATAGGAGCTAGTATTTTATTTTTAAGTGCTAGAATGGCATCATCAGATTTTCTTAAGCAAAAATCTGGTTCATGGGTGAGTAAGATGAAAAATGGTTTTAAAGAAAATGCATTTACATATCTTTTAACTCTTAGACTTATTCCCATTTTTCCATTTGCGGTGATTAACTTGGCAGCGGCGGTCTTTCAAATTTCTTTAAGGATATTTTTCTTATCTACATTAATAGGAATAATTCCTGGTTCTTTTGTTTATACCTCAATGGGAGTTGCTTTAAGAGAAGTTATTTCCCAGCCAGATTTTTCAAGCGGATTAATTTTAAACCCTAAAATATTAATTGCTTTAGGGGGATTAGGAATTTTAGCCTTGCTTCCAGTTTTATATAAGAAGTTTAAGAAGAAGGCTTGAGTTTTATCAATATTTAAAGGTGTCTATCTAAAATCCACCCAAGCATTATAGATGCGGCCAAAAGTTGTGATCCAGCACAAGCTTCCATAGATAAGGCAAATTATATTAAAATAATTTGGAAAGATACAAAGCAAGAGAAGAGTTGCTGCGGTTTCTGTTCCTTCACAAACTCCTCCTAAATAATAAAATGATTTTTCTCCTCGCAGAGTAGAATCTATTTTTCTCTTTGCTGCAATAATGGCATATGCAAGAAATGAAGAGATGGGGCCTATAAAGCTGAAAATAAGAAATGCAGCATAAAAAGTATTTTCTGGATCGGCTATAGTAAAGGCAAATACAATTCCTGAATAGATTATAAAGTCACAAACAATATCTAAAAAGCCACCAAAGTCAGTGAGCTGGCTATTACGTGCAATTGCTCCATCTAGTCCGTCAGCAAGTCTATTTAGACCAATAAAAATTATTGCAATATTATATTGATTTATGCTGATTGTAAGCATAGCCAGGAGCCCCATTATAAACCCTAGAATAGTGATAGAATTGGCTGAAATATTTAGGGATACAAGTTTATTGCCAATGGAATTTATAACTGGGTCAATTATTTTTCTAACAAAGGGGTCTAGCATAATTATCCAAATTATATAGAAAACTATAATAACTATAAGGCTAGTTTACTTTATTGTCCATAATTAAACATTAGATACGCTAGGGGAATTAGGAATTTGAGTCGCTTGTTCCACAGGTGAATCTATAAAGATATCTCCTTTAATACCCTATAAGGAATTATATCTAATAGTTTTTAATTCTGGATCCCACGCTCATTCGGATAAGTCCTCATGATTCTTAGATGAAGAGTTGGCGTCATTCTTGTTAAACGAAAGTTTGATGAGAATCTAGTTTAATTTACATATAGCTATACATAATTATAGAAAATAACCCTGCAAAAGGGAGAACATCACTAAAATCTAAATCAATAACATTAGTTTCCATATTCTTTGAAAGTTTATCAAATGGTTTATTATAATAAATATCTTCAGGGAGATTATAATCTTCAATGCTAAAGAAAAAGATTTCTTGGGTGTTTCCAGATCCTCTAGCTTGCGATGAGTATTGAGGAACTACAGTTTCAGTAGTGTTGCTTCTTCTGAGAACAGGGGAGTGAGTAAAATTCAAATATAATTCATAATCACTAGGTTGGTGTTCAGGAAAATATGGGAAACTCATATTATTTCCATCTCTTTCACTAATTTGAGAACTAACATTATATTCATTTGAAGGAGAATAGGCAGCTTCTTCAGGAGGTTCAGGGTGTTGAGTGGGGTTTGCAGGAGGAATGGTAGGATCTGTATCTTGCTGCATCATGGCTTCAGCACGTGGGGGGCCAGCAGGTTGAATAGGATCTGGAAGATCGTAAAGTATACTTATTTCTAGACTGGATTGAGTGCTTCCAAATGACCAAGAATAACCTTCACCGCTTGGTTGACGACCAGGAGGTTCTGATCCAATGGACGGGGGGCTTTGTGCTAGCATCATAGTTGTATTCTCTTCATTTTCTCCAGATATGGTAGCTTGAGAGTCTATTTCTTCAAGTTCTTCATCATATTCATCATAATTGTTTTCACGATGTCTTTTATAATCACCTTGTGAGCTCTCATCTGGTGAGCGTAGTCTTTTTTCTCGCATAACCTTAATCTCCTAAGTTTTTTTGATTGTTAAGATTTAAAATAACATAAGTTAATTGTCAAATAAAATAGGTATAAATTAGCTATTAGCTAGGAAAGAGGAAAAGAATGTTTCATTGAAAATATTCTTATAGGTGATAATATCTAAGTTCAACAAATAAGCTCACTTAATATTTTGGAGGGCATATGATGAATTCAGATGAATTTTACATGAGGGAAGCTATAAACTTCGCTAAAGAAAGAAATGACTGTTGGCCGTTTGCTGCATTAATTGTTGATAATGACACTGGCAGAATTTTGGTTAAGGCTGTTGATTCTAAACATATCTCTCCCACTCTTAATGCTGAAAGTCATGCAATACATCGTTTGGCTTTGAAATATGATTATAGAGATTTTAAAAGCTTAAGCCTATATAGCAATGCAGAGAGTGAGATGTTGAGTTATGGTGCAATTATTTCCGCAATCATCACTGGTTATAATATTGACCGATTAGTATATGGTGCAAATCAGAAAGATATATGTGATCTTTGGGGATTTAAACATATTGATGTGTCTCACCTTATCAATAGCATTCAAGCAAGAGGTGGAGTTTTAAAAGAAGAATGCATGGAGATATTTAAGCAGGCAAAGGTTTTGCAAGAAGAAATTAATGATCCACATCCTGGTAAAGTTTATCTCTCGAAAGACTTAGATTCCTTTTATGAAGTGAATTAGTTTTATTTTAAACCTAATCTAATAAAAGCAGTTTTAAGTGCTGCAACTAAATCTTCAATCATTTTTTCATTATGAAATGGTGTGGGGGTGATGCGCAAGCGCTCAGTTCCCCTTTGCACTGTGGGATAATTAATATGTTGGATGAAGATAGAAAATTCATCTAGCAATATTTCTGAAATTTTACGGCTAAGAATAGGGTCATTAACCATTACAGGAACCATGTGGCTATCATTTTCTATGAAAGGAATACCTTCTTCTTTCAATTTTTGCTTTAAAATGCGAGCATTGTTATGTAATGCATCACGTTCTTTGTGGCTGGTTTTTAGATATTTTATACTGGTAGTGGCAGCTGCCGTTAATGCTGGAGGAAGAGAGGTGGTGAAAATAAATCCAGCAGCATAGCAACGAATAGCATCTATTATTTCTTTAGAGGCGGTGATATATCCACCCATAACCCCAAAACCTTTGGCTAAGGTTCCTTCAATTATAGATAATCTATCCATTAGGCCTAGCTTTTCACAAATTCCACCGCCTCTTTTTCCATATAGTCCAACTGCATGAACTTCATCAATATAGGTTAGGGCGTTATATTTATCAGCAAGATCACAAATTTCTTTAATTGGAGAGATGCATCCGTCCATTGAATATACAGATTCAAAAATAATTAATTTAGGACGATTGATATCTACAGATTTAAGCTTATTTTCTAAATCAACTAGATCCAAATGGTTATAGATTATCTTTTCAGATCCCCCGCGCTTAATCCCCTCAATGATGGAGGAATGATTATCTTGATCTGAAAACATTATTACGTTAGGCAATAATTTAGCTAAAGTAGAAATTGTCGTGTCGTTCGAAACATATCCTGAAGTGAACACCAAGCTTGCGTCTTTTTGGTGCAAGTCAGCTAATTCAGCTTCTAATTCAATGATTGGATGATGGGTTCCTCCAATATTACGAGTTCCTCCAGATCCTACACCCATGGTGCTATTGGCCTTATTAGCTGCCTCTATTATTTTAGGATGTTGGCTCATGCCTAGATAGTCATTAATGCACCAAATGGTTATTTCTTTTTGTTTTTTATGATCATAGGCAACCGGTCGTCTGTTAACGCATCTTTCAATGTCACTAAATATACGATATCTACCTTCTGTCCTCAAGGTATTTATGGCATCAGTAAAAAATTGAGCGTAAGTTTTTAACATCTATTTTCCAGTTGTTTTTAGCGAAAGAACCATGGTTATCATTAAGATTATTGCTATAGCTTGATGAAAAAGAGCCAACATCAATGGTGCTTGCAATACCAAGGTTAATATTCCCAAAGTGAATTGTAGAATAATGATACTCGCAAGTAGTATAGCAATTTTTTTGTTTTGGTCTAGATGAAAAATTCTATAGCAATATATAAGTAGATTAATCAAATTTGCTATGCCTAATATGCGATGAATAAATTGAACCATGGTGACGTTTTCAAAAAGATTAAGATACCAAGGCTGCATTATAAATAATCCATTTGGAATTAATTCTCCATCCATTAAAGGGAATGTATTATACACCAGCCCAGCTTTAAGTCCTGCAACGAAAGCTCCAGAGATGATTTGCAGAAGCAATAACCCTAAGGAGAAATATCCATATTTAGAATTCTTATCTTTTCCAGGAGCTGTTTTCCAAGTTAGCAAGATTAGAATAATACATGCCATAATTAAATGTAGGGCCAGTCTATATTGACTAACATGAGGATTGTCAACGAGACCGCTTTTAACCATCAACCAACCAACTCCACCTTGTAGCCCTATTAGACCCAAAACTATGCTGAAGTATTTTATATCTTTGCCTTCAAGTTTCTTGGTGAAGATAAAATATAAGAAAGGCAATAGAAAGACTATGCCAAGAACTCTTCCTAATAAACGATGAATATATTCCACTAAGAAGATTCTTTTAAATTCCTCTATTTCCATTCCATAATTTATTTTTTGATATTCAGGGGATTGCTGATATTTAGAAAATTCTAGATTCCATGCAGAATCAGTTAATGGAGGGATGGTGCCGCTAACTGGAGCCCATTCCACTATAGACAATCCAGCATTGCTAAGACGGGTATATCCACCAACGATAACAATGCTGTAGATTATGGCAATGCAAGACAAAACCCACAGTAGAACAGACTTATTTTTCATGAGTAACAATTTTATGAATATATTTTAATGGCTGAATTATAATGCTTAAATGGTTTTATGCAAGGGATTAATAGAGTTAAACGCCCCTTGATGAGAGATGTATAATATTTTTAAAATTATAGAAAATTTTAAAGACCACCAACAAAATAATTTATCTTTAAGTTGGCGGTTTTGTGATGAGTTTTTTTTGCAAAAGATCTTTTACTTTGTCTTTATTAATAGTTCCGCTTGTGGTTGATCCATCATATCTTTTTGCATCATAGGTTCCATCTTTATAGATATATAGATTTGATCCATTGCCATTGCTAATTTGAATGCCAGAGTCGTTCTTAGTGATGCTGCCGCCATTACTTCCTTTAACAACAGTATTTTAATTTTTATCTGTAGTTACTGTTCCAGACATAGTATTTCCCTCTGGGCCTGTCACTTTAATGCTTCCATATACATCAGCATTAGAGATTAATGGAAGTGCAGATAAGCTGCATAAAATTTAAGCTGTTTTTAGATTTTTGTTCATGGTTGGTTCCTTTTAGTTCAAGTTATGAAAATGATTTTACTTAATTAACCTATGCTTAAAGTGTTAATTAAGTCTTAATGTAAAGAGATTCAATAGATTGTTTTTGGTTTGACTGGATTCTCAAATTAGCTTTGCTAATTTAAGAATGACGGACGTGGTGGAAGTTAATTTAAGAATGACGGACGTGGTGGAAGTTAATTTAAGAATGATGGACGTGGTGGAAGTTAATTTAAGAATGACGGATGCTAGGAAAGGATTTGGAAGTTAGTGCTGGCTAATTAAGTAATGAAGAAGTGTTCTAACTTAAAGGCCATCTAGATTTAGGAATAATTACTTCATCTTTAATCCCTAAGCGCAAGCGTTCTATTCCAGCCCAGGCGATCATAGCTGCATTATCTGTACATAATTTAATCGGCGGGGCGATTGTTTCAAGGTTATGTTTCTCCATAGAGAGCTGGATTTCTTTTAGAAGATATTGATTGGCAGCAACCCCACCAGCTATGATCAATTGTTTGATTTTGGGGTGCGATTTTTTAGTTATCTCAATAGCATTATTTAAACGGTCTAATAATATTTCAGCAATTGTTCTTTGAAAAGAAGCGCAGATATTGGCAATATTTTCTGGAGTTAATTCTGTTTTTTCAATAATCAACCTAACTGCTGTTTTAAGACCCGAAAAGGAAAAGTCACAGCCTTCTCTGCCTTTCATTGGCTTGGGAAAGTCATATTTATTAGGATTGCCAGTTAGGGCCAATTTTTCTATGATTGGTCCTCCAGGATAATCTAGACCTAGCATTTTAGCTATTTTGTCAAAAGATTCTCCCACTGCATCATCAAGGGTTCCACCAAGTTTATGATAAACTCCAATTTTTTCTACTACAAGAATTTGGCAATGGCCACCTGAAACTAGCAGTATTAAATATGGAAATTCAATCTCATTGGTTAGCCTTGCTGTTAAAGCATGACCCTCCAAATGATTAACAGCAAGCAATGGTTTATTAATTGCAAAGCTTAGACCCTTGGCAAACATTATTCCAACTAATAATCCGCCGATTAAACCAGGGCCCGCAGTGACGGCAATGGCATCTAAATCATCTAAAGATAAATCAGCATCTTTAAGGGCTTTATCAACCACTGTTTGAACATGGCTTAAATGAGCACGAGAGGCTATTTCTGGAACAACTCCACCAAATTTTTGATGCTCATCAATTTGGCTTATTATTACGTTAGATAATATTTGTTTAGAATCAGTTACAATGCTTGCAGCGGTTTCATCGCAGCTGCTTTCTATTCCTAGAATTTTCATTTCTTAACCAGATAAAAATAGTTAGATTTAATGCCTTGGGCTTCAGCTTTTAAGCGATATTTGGTTTTGGTGATTTCTGGATAATTATTCATCTGGCGGGCAAAAATTTCTGCCACTTCTGGTAAAGTTTCTGTGATGTGCTCTGCATAATCCTTATGATCCGTAACAATCAATAACTTCGCATTAGGAGCCATTTTGGGGCTGAGAAGCTTTAAAAATTCAGCGTTAATTAAACGACGTTTATTATGCTTCTTTTTAGGCCATGGATCAGGATAAAGAATGGAAACCAGATTTAAACAATTAAGGGGAAGTCTGGCAATTAATTCCACAGCATCATTATGCCAGATTCTGATGTTTTTAATATCTTCGCTTTCAATATTATTGAGCAGTTTAACAACTCCTCCTGTATATACTTCACAGCCAATATATCCAATGGAAGGATTGGTTTTTGCATCATGAAGAATGTTCTCCCCTGAACCAAATCCTATCTCCATGGCATATGTTGAGTAATCTTTTGCAGTTTCTTTAAAAAGATCAGATATTTTTTCTAATGCTCCACCATCTTCAGGTGTGATTGCCGCATATTGAGGCAATAGCTTGGCAAGAATTTCTGCTTCTTTTTTAGGGTTGCTGCTACGCTTTCTAGCGAAAGATACTATTCTTTTAAAGTTTAGTGTCATAATTAAAATGGTCTTTAAAATATATGGTCGGAACGACTGGATTTGAACCAGCGACCCCTGGACCCCCAGTCCAGTGCGCTACCTAGCTACGCCACGCTCCGAGGCTATACTACAAGGTATAATATATTGTCAGATTGTCAAGAAGTTACATAAATCATTTTAAAAATCTGGAAGTGAACAAAATATATTATTAAGGCATATCTTGAGGTGAGTAATAAAGGTTTCTCAAATGTTTTTGTAATAGATATGGGGTTAATTGAGAAGTTTTTAAGCGTTCTGGATATAATAAAAAATTCAAAAATAAGAATAAGCAAACCAAGTAAATTCATTCTAAATAATGCATATTCAAACCCAACATATAAAATTAAATTGATATATAAAAATATCCTATATTCCTTACTGTTTTTAAGGGCGCTACTTAAATATCCACAAATTGTTAAGGCTATTCCAGCGGTTCCATATTGAAAAATAGAATTGCTTGAAAAAGCAAAGAACCACAGGATGAAGGCCCATAGATACATGTTATTGGCTTTAATCATGTGGCTAGTATAATTTAATAAAATGCGGGTTATGATAATGGATGGTAAAATAGAGGAGTTTAAAATTGATTTTTTAACCATTCCTCCCAAGGTTGGCCAGATAATAATATGAGTTAAACACATTATAATTGCTAACATTATTAATGTATTATCAAGTTTATATTTTCGATTATAGCCAATACAAAATGCAAATAAAGGATATGAGAGCCGGCCAATAACTCTGAATAAACTAATATCTGGATAATATAAAAGCCCAAGATGATCAATAACCATGGCGATTGTAGCTATAACCTTTAGCAGATCATAGCTATTAAATTCACCATATTTATTCAGCTTAAGCATATTTTATGTTTTAGGTAAAGTTACGCCGATTTGCCCCATATATTTTCCTTGGCGGTCAGCGTAAGAAATATCACAGACTTCATTGGCCTTTAAGAATATAAACTGACATGCTCCTTCACCGGCGTAAATATTAGCAGGAAGAGGGGTGGTATTTGAGAATTCTAAAGTAACATGACCTTCCCATTCTGGCTCCAATGGAGTTACGTTAACAATAATCCCACAACGAGCATAAGTGGACTTTCCTACGCAGATAACTAAAGTGTCTCTAGGTATACGGAAATATTCAACAGTTCTTGCTAAGGCAAAGCTATTTGGTGGAATAGTGCAGATTGGAGTTTTACGATCTACAAAGCTATTGCTATCAAATTTTTTCGGGTCAACAATTGCAGAATCAACATTAGTGAAAATTTTAAATTCATCAGATACTCTAGCATCATAACCATAAGAAGTTACTCCGTAAGAAATAATTTTTCCATTACTGTTATCCTCACGTATTTGACGATCTACAAATGGTTCAATCATTTTATGTTCAAGAGCCATTTTCTTGATCCAGCTATCTTGCATTACTGACATAATATTTTTCCTAAAAGTGATTTTTTATTTCTTCAAAGAGAATATCCTGTTGTTTTATAAAAAGCAAGATGGCAGTTACTATCTAGTATAATCATAGATATCATTAATCATTAAAATATTACAAACTTAATAACATTGTTAAAAAATATTGACATTATTTAATATGTTCACTATTTTGTTTTGTTTTGTTTCCCCAATATAAAAATATAGGATTAAAAATGGAAGAATTAACAGCTGTAGAAAAGATCTTATCACGATCATATCCCTACAAGATTCAAGCCTTAATTGCTGCAGCAAGTTTTGGTCATGAAGATAAGGTGGATTTTTTAATATTAGAAGGTGTTGATAAGAATGAATAGTTTATATAAAAAGATAACAAAGATTGCCAGAAGAAAAAACGATAATTCTGAGTATGAGGTTAATAAAAACATAGCTTTAATATATGCTGCTTCAGCAAAAATTGTTAAAGATGACAAGATATTAAAAGTTGTGATAAGAATTGGAGAAGAGAATAAAGTTATTTTATCATATGACTCTTCTGAAGTTGATGAAGGTTCCATTAGAGAGGAATTAGAAGCAACTATGGGGCTGCTAATAACTGAGGGCGCTAATGTGAGTAGGGGGTTGCTACATGCTGCTAATGCTAATAATGAACAAACTGTAGATTTTTTATTAAAAAAAGGTGCTAATGTAAATAAGATTTTGCTACATGCTGCCATGAAAGGTAATAAAAGCATATTCGATTTTTTATTAAAAAAAGGTGCTGATTTTCGAGAAGATTTGCTTAGAACTGTTTTTCAAGAAGTTTTATTTAGAGCTGTTATGAATAAGAATGAATCAGCTGTAGATTTTTTGATGAAAAATGATGTTTATGATTGCAAGAATTTAGTTCTGGTTGATGTTGCTTCATCCTCTAAGGAAGAGAAAGAAGCTATATCTTTATTAATAGAAAAAGGTGCTGATCTCAATATAGCTTTTGCATGGGCGGCAGTTGCAGCAGTGAGCACTGACTATTTTGATTCTTATGAAAAGGCGATGGATATGTTGAAAGCAAAAGGTGCTGATGGGGTGGTTGCCTTACTCCGTCTCATTTTATTAAATATTAAAAAAGATTTTATAGAAAAAGCTGTAGATTTATTGCTAGAAAAAAGCGCTTCATCAATAGAAGAAGATGTAGTAGCAATAGAAAAAAAATCCATTCTTAATAAAGCTTTAGCAAGGGCAGCAGTTGCAGCAGTGAGCACTAAATATTTTGATTCTTATGAAAAGGCGATGGATATGTTGAAAGCAAAAGGTGCTGATTTGAGCTTTTCTATGGTTCATCTCCTTTTTTCAAAAATTGAAGAAGGCGATGAAAGATATCTTAAAGTAAAAGCTCTAGATTTATTGGTGGAAAAAGGAGGTTCTAGAATTACTGCTCTAGGGCATCTTCTTTCAGTAAAAAACGTTGAAGAACCATTAATAGAATTATTGCTAACAAATAGATATCAATCATTATCAGATTATGAAGA
The DNA here is from genome assembly GCA_025210695.1 of Rickettsiales bacterium. Classification (NCBI taxonomy): domain Bacteria; kingdom Pseudomonadati; phylum Pseudomonadota; class Alphaproteobacteria; order Rickettsiales; species Rickettsiales bacterium. Next base: position 9,055 of record JAOARE010000017.1, on the reverse strand, counting down.
AGTATTGATAGAATTAATATTAAGAAATGGATATCAATCATTATCAGATGGTGATTACGATTCTGAGGCAGGAGATTTTGGTTCTTCTTTGGGTAAGCGTCCTTATGGTGAGGAAGAGAGTAAAGAGGATGCGGATTGTTCTTCTTCAGAATCAGATGGTGATTACGATTCTGAGGAAGAGAGAGAAGATGAAGTTAAGTCTGGTAAGGGGGAAGCGGTCATCTTAGATTTAGACATTCGTCTAGATGATCTTATAATTCCTATTATTGGAGAAGGAAAGGAATTTCTAGAGGCTAAAAAGAATTTGGAAGAATCAGACGCAGAAATGGAATTATCTACAAAGGGATCAGAGATTGAAATTGATTTTGAATATGTTCTAGAAAGTAAAGATAAAGAAAATTTTGGATTAGATAAATTTGCTAACTGGGCTTATAGTTTAATCAAAGATGCTTTAAGTTCGCCAATTATGTTTGCTGATAAAACAAGCATATTAACTTTACCTTCATCTAATCATAATCTAGAAAATCTAGATATTGTTGGTTCAGATATGGGCGGTTCTTTACTTATCAATTCTTACGAAATATCTTAAAAGTTATTATGCTCCAGTTAGTAACTTTAATTGGAGCATATTGCTTTCTTGTTTCTATTTAATGACTAGCTGTTTGTTTAAAAGTAATATCTAATCTATAGATTAAATACGTATTTCTTGTATTTAATATGATTATTTAATAATAGACGTTGTATATAATTTATTCTTACATTAACATAATATGTATGTAATTATTTGATGTGAGGGTTATGATTATGTTGCAATCTATTATGACAAATAGAGGTCAAGTTACTATCCCAGCTGAGATAAGAAGTAAATTAAACCTTATTAGTGGAAATAAGTTAGAGTTTGTTTTAAAAGGTGATCAGATAGTGATGATGCCAATTAATAGGTCTATTAAAGATTTAAAAGGAGTTTTGCCTAACCCAAAGAAAAGTCTTAGCTGTGAAGAAATGAATGATGTTATAAAAAATGTAAAGGGCTAGTATATGATTGGTATTGATACGAATATATTAGTCCGGTATTTAACTCAGGATGATTCAGAACAGGCAAAAATAGTTGAGAAGACTCTTAATAAATATGCTACTTCTTCGCAGTCAATCTTTATCAATAATATTGTAATATGTGAGCTTATTTGGGTGTTAGAAAGAGGATATAAATATAATAAAGAATCTATTATTGAGGTTGTTAAACTGATATTATCAACTAAAGAATTTTGCTTTGAGAATCAGAAGTTACTACGGAACGCGTTGAGTCAATATAGCCAAAAAAAACTGGATTTTTCAGATGCTTTAATCGGAGAGATTAATAAAAATTCTGGCTGCATAAGTACTTTAACTTTTGATAAAGCGGCTATGATGGCAGATAATTTTATAATGGCTAAATAAAACTAAGGATATTCTATAGAGCGACTTAATATTTTACTATTGCATTTGCAGGGAATAGAGAGGATAATATGCTAAGTTAAAGTAACCTATTTTTTGTTTAGCTAGCATGCAATGTAAAACATTTTGTTCTGCGGATTCTTATCAAATGAATCCGTTATATAAATTTCTTAAAAAAGATAATGAAAGCCCAAAAAAGTTTCGTAATGTTATTTATGCTCCATTTTATGAAGGTCATGTGTTCTTTTTTAGCTATGGCTGTGTGGTGTTCTGGGAATTAACTGATGAAGAAATTTCAGTTGTACTAAAAAAGTTGAAGAAATTTGAAGAAGATAATGTAGAAAATATTCATAACTCTTCAGAGTCTTATTTTGTGGTTCAAGATAGTGAAACAGAAGTTCATCAAAATGAAATTAGGCTTGATAAGGATGCTGGGGTTATGGAAAGACTTGCCATTTCTTATGCTCTAGCCCAATCAATGAAGCTATCTGGATTTGAAGAGCGAGTTGCCCAAACTATAAAAAAAACAGAGCATATTCCAAAGTCACTCGCTAAAACGGGGAAGATTACTTTATCTGGTAAAGAAATAGCTAAGAAAATGGGTAAGCTGTTTTTAGAGCGAAGTTCAATTAATTTACATGGCGATATTTTAGGAACTCCTAAGTTTTTCTGGGATTACCCAGCATTAGAACCCATCTATCAAATGATGGCTGAAGATCAAGATATTAAACAGAGAGTGGACATATTAAATAAAAGGCTTAATTTAATCCATGAATTATTTGAAATTCTAAGTGATGTATTTAATAATCGTCATAGTTCTCTTCTTGAAATTATAATTATAATTTTAATAGGAATGGAAATAATTTTAACCATCGGTTTTAAAATAACTAGTTAAAGGAAAATATATGAAGGCTTTATTAGAGAAGATGATGTTTGATAATTTTGGAATCATCCATTTTATCGGAGTTGGTGGAATTGGTATGAGCGGTATTGCTGAAATTATGCATAATCTTGGTTATCAAGTTCAAGGGTCAGATTTAGGAGAAAATGACAATGTTCTTCGTCTTCGAAATATTGGAATTAAGGTTTTTGTAGGTCACAAAAAAGAAAATATTAAAAATGCTTCAGTGGTGGTTAAATCTACAGCAGTAAAAGATGATAATCCTGAAATTATTGCTGCAAGAGCTGCGCGTGTTCCTGTGGTGAAGCGTTCAGAGATGCTGGCAGAATTAATGAGGCTTAAAATTTCAATAGCAGTTTCAGGGTCGCATGGTAAAACCACCACAACTGCGTTTGTAGCAGCAATGTTTGAAGCATCTTCATTAAGCCCAACAGTTATTAATGGCGGTATTATTAATACTAGAGGAACAAATGCTTATTTAGGAAGCAGTGATTATTTAATAGCTGAAGCAGATGAGTCAGATGGAACATTTATTCGTATTCCATCAACTATTGCAGTGATCACCAATATAGATCCAGAACATTTGGACTATTATGGAAGTTTTGAGAACCTTAAAAAGGCATATAGGTCATTTATTCAGAATCTTCCATTTTATGGATTTGCTGTTGTGTGCAAAGATCATTTAGAGGTTAAGAATTTAGTAGAAAACATCCAAGATCGTGAAATTATCACTTATGGAATTGACTCAGAAGGTTTAGATATTCAGGCGGTTAATATCGTTGAAAATATTTCTGGAACTATATTTGATGTTAAAGTTTCAGATAGAATATTAGGTAAAGAATTTATAATAGAAAAAATTAATCTGCCAGTAGCTGGAAAGCATAATGTTCTGAATTCTTTAGCAGCTATAGCCATAGGAGTGAAATTAAAGTTTAAGAAAGAATTAATCACAGAAGGATTTGCAAAGTTTTCTGGAGTGAAAAGAAGATTCACTAAAACCGGTGAAGTAGGAGGGGTTAGTATTATTGATGATTATGCTCACCATCCAGAAGAGATAAAAGCTGTGTTACTTACTGCTCGTCAAGTTAATAAGTTAAACAAGCAAGCAAAAGTTATTGCTGTGGTGCAGTTACATAGATATTCTAGGGTGGAAAATTTATTTTCTGAGTTCATTCATAGTTTTGATAATGCCGATATAATATTAATGGCTGATATTTATTCAGCAGGAGAGTCTCCAATAGAAGGAGTTAATAAGGAAGTGATTATTTCCACTTTAAGACAATATTATAAAAACAAAGAGATATTGAGTTTAGACTCTCCAGATAAGTTACCGGAGATAGTAAGCTCTATGGCTAAAGCAGGCGATCTTGTATTATTTATGGGGGCAGGAAGTATTACTAAATGGGCTCATGATTTCCCAGATCAATGGAAGAATTTTTTATCATCACAAAAATAATTTAAAGGCGGAGAAAAATATGGATATAATTTTTAACAATAAATCATCTGTCAATACTTTGGTGTTAGGTTTAGCTGAGGGATTTAATTTACAAAATAATTTGACTCTTGATGCAGATTTAAAAACTCTTGTTTCTCAAATAATAGATTTAAGAAAGTTTAAGGGCGAATCTGGTCAAAGAGTTACTATGGCCACTCCTCATCATGTTAGTGTTAAATGTATTATTTTAGTTGGTTTAGGAAAAAAAGAAGAATTTAATCCTCTTAAGGCTTCTAAATTTGGAGCAAGATTAGTTGCTATTTTAAATTGTAGTAAGTTTACTAAGGCTTCCATCATGATAGATTCAAGATTAGTGGAAGAGAATGAGGCTGAAATATGTGCAAATATTGCCTATGGTTTAAATCTTCGTGAATATAGTTTTGATAAATATAAATCAGCAGAAAAGTTAAAGGATAAAACTGTCTTAGATAAAATTGAATTGGTAACTGAAGTTGCAAAAGATGCTCAAAGCATTTTTGAGAAAGAGTTAAAACCAGTTGCACAGTCAGTTAAATTTAGCCGTGATCTTATTTCTGAGCCGCCTAATGTTATATATCCTGAAAGTTTCTCTGAAAACTCTAAAGAGGAGCTGGAAAAATTTGGTGTGAAAGTGGAAATACTTGGTGAAGCAGATATGTATGATCTGGAGATGCATGCTTTACTTGGAGTGGGGCAGGGAAGCTCAAAAGAATCTAAGCTTTTAGTTATGCAGTATAACGGTGGAAAGGAAGGTGATGCACCACTTTGTTTTGTTGGAAAAGGAGTGACTTTTGACACTGGTGGAATATCTCTAAAGCCTTCAGCTAATATGGAAGACATGAAATATGACATGTCTGGAGCTGCAATTGTGACCGGTTTAATGAGATCTTTAGCAGCAAGAGATGCAAAGGTGAATGTAGTTGCTATAGCAGCTTTATCAGAAAATATGCCTGATGGTAATGCTCAGCGTCCAGCAGATGTGGTGAAATCTATGTCTGGTCAAACAATAGAAATTCTAAATACTGACGCTGAAGGAAGATTAGTTTTAGCTGATGCTTTATGGTATTGTCAGAATAGATTTAAGCCTAAATTGATGATAGATTTAGCAACTTTAACAGGAGCCATAGTAGTGTCTTTAGGAAGTCATCATGCAGGTTTATTCTCAAATAATGAAGAATTAGCTCAAGATTTACTTAAAGCTGGAAAAGATACTGATGAGAAGCTATGGGAATTTCCACTAACTAGCGATTATGATAAAATGATAGATTCCGTAATAGCTGATGTTAGAAATACTGGTAATGCTAGGGGTGCTGGAAGCATAACTGCAGCGCAGTTTTTAAAGCGATTTGTTAATAATGTAACCTGGGCTCATATAGATATTGCAGGTGTTTCTTGGGCTGATAAAGCATTAGACTTATGTCCAGTTGGGGCTACTGGTTTTGGCGTAAGATTGCTCAATGAATTTGTTAAAAAATATGAAAAATAATGTGATGGAGATAAGTTTCTATAAGCTCACAACCCTGCCTATAAATAAGGCAGCTCCTAGATTGATTGAAAAGATTTATTATTCAGGGCAGCGTTTGTTAGTTGTTGCTGAAAATGAAGAATTGATGAGATTACTAGATGATGGGTTATGGGCTTATAGCACTAAGCATTTCATTCCTCATGGCACTTTTTCTGATGACTATCCTGCTGATCAACCGGTGTATTTATCTACTAAAATTGAGAATCCCAACAAATCAAGCATTGCAATGGCCCTTGGGGCTGTTGAGTTAGATGATGCTTCGGTTTCTAAATTGCTCTATATGTTTGATGGCAACATCCCAGAGCAAGTTGAATTTGCCAGAAAAAAATGGAAATCCTATCAAAATTCTGGCCATGCTTTAGTCTTCTGGCAACAGAATCTTAAAGGAGCTTGGGAAAAGCAAGCTTAAAAATGTATTCAGAAAAACTATCATTAAATCAAATGGCTAGCGTAGAAGGAATAGTGGTTCAAGGTAAGAAAATATCCAGAGATATTGGCTTTCCAACCATGAATCTATTATTAGATGATGATTGCCCATTTAAATATGGTGTTTATGCTGGAATTATAGAGCATGAAGGAGTGGTTTATAAAGGAGCAATTAACATTGGAATAACTCCTCATTTCGGCGTTAATAAACCTAAACTTGAGATTTATGTATTTGATTTCAATAAAGATATGTATGGAGAAAAAATTAAAGTTACCCCTCTTTATTTTCTTAGAGAAGAAATGAAATTTAAAGATATGCAAGGGCTAGTAGAGAAAATTACAAAAGATTGTAATAAGGCTAAGGAGTTATTAGCAATTTATTAACTATGTTGGTTATATTATATAACATAGTTTTTAAAAGGATTTATTAACCAGTGCCAAAATATGAAAGAATTAAGTCTGAATTAAATAAGTCTTTAAAAGAAGTATCTTCAGCAATAGAAATTTTAGATGATTTACGCAGAACTGGAAGACATTCTTCTTTAGAAGAGTCTGAGGTTCTTAAAGATTTATCTTTGGTCTATTCTCCGGAGGTTGTGGCTTTGATGTTAGAGAGCAAAGCTCAGAAAAGGAATGCTCGTTTATCTGCCTTAGATATTGAGGATAGAAAATATGATCCTTTTATTCTTGTCACCAAGCAAGAATTATCAGATTTTAATAAGTATTTAGCTGGAATGCCAGATGGTCAAAAATTTCACTATGATATCATTTTTAGACCATCAGATATTCATTCATCTGCATTGCAAATCCACTCTGATGGAAATATTGCTAGAAGTTTTTTTATAGATTCCTTGTCTGATATTAATAAAAAAGAAAGGCAGAGTATAGAAGAAGCAATTGGTGCAGATGCGCATAACTATGTTCAAGGGGGAATTTTATATTCAGATAGTGGTTGTAGTATTTTTAGTATACAGCATTTAAATACTATGAATCGATTTCTTAATGAAAGTCATCAGAGTGATTATTTAGAAAGAGGAGAAAATAGATTAGAAAATTTAGATCCTATATTCTTAAAACATATTCAAAGTATGAGTCGTGCTGATCAATATGAGAAATATCTTAATGGAGAAGAGCTCTTTATTAACAAGAGACTTAATAAAACTTTTAGAAAGCATTTGGCTGAGTTTACTGCAACGGTTGCTGTGGTTGATGAAGAGCAAAATGTTGAATTCAAGAAGAGAAATTATTCAATTTTATATAAAACAGAAAAATATTTAAGAGATGCTCTTAGAACTTTAGAAGAAACTCATTCTAAAAGAGAATTAGAAGAGGTTTTATCCCGCAGATCTGGTCAGCATATATTAAATAGCGTATATAACCAGATGGAATTGACTCCTGCGCAAATAGAGCAAGTTCAAGGATTATATAACCAAGATCAAATTAATCTTGTGCTTCATTATAATATTCCAAGGGAAGATGTAGAATCAGCTAAATGTTTCTCTTCAAAAGAAATGAGTAAAGCGGTTTTTAAGTTTATTGATGAAAGTGGTTTAAATTATCAGAAGGCTTTTAATAAAGTAAAAGATTTTTCTAGTCCATATCAACTTTATTCAAGTACACAATTTGGTTTAGATACTAATGATCTTAAAAAATCTCAGTTTCTATCTAGTAAAGTATTAGCTCCAGAAACATTTGGACATCTTCAAGAATGGTATACAAAAGCTGGAGAGAAAGGTGCTGCTGCCCTCTTTGAAACTATAAAAATGTTTGAGATTTATAAACCTACAGAAGATAGAGCGTTGAATACAATTAGTAATTTTGGTGGTAAAGATGCAAATGAATTCTTAGCATTTTGTGTAGGAGGGCAAATCTCTCATCTTATTAAATCATGGTTGGACGCTGGTGCTGATGTGAATAAAAAAACAAATGGTATATCTCCAATTATGCAGGCAATTGAAACTGGCAATCAAGAGATTATTGATCAAATTGTTAGGGCTGGGGCCAGAATACCATCTTTTATAGATAGGGAACAAAAAAGCAAATATTTTCCTTCAGAAAAACTAACTTCTTATTTAAAAGAGGCGATTGATAGTGAAAATATTAAAGTTATTCGTAATGTACTTAGGTTTTCTCCAGATACTTTAAAACAAAATATTAATGGGGTTAGTCCACTTGAATATGCTGTTCAATCAAAGAAAATGAACGTTTTAAAAGAGTTATTTCCCCAAGGAAGAAATATAGAATATATCCCTAGTAAAATGGGAATAGAAAATATAAATATAAATATAAAATATCCTGATAACACTTCTATCAAGAAAGCTAAAACAGTAAAAATTAAAGAGCAAAGATCGAAAGTATAGAGCATCAAATTTTAAGGTAGAAACTTATTATAAAAACAACCTATCTGATTCTACCTTTTTTTTCATTAGTTCTCTTCTTCCCTCTGGCAGTTACTTTATTAACAAAAAACTTAGCAACTCTTGCCCCAATCACTCCAACTACTGTCATATCGGTTTCCGGTAATTTAAAATCTTCAGGTAAATGAGGTTTTCTTGCTGTGTTCACTTTAGGAAGCTTCCCTTGGGGGGGATATTGATCAATATAACTTTGATAATCCATGGGAGCGCTATGTTGAGTTTCTTTGTCTTTGTTTTTTAAGTGCTCTAATTTTTCTGCTTCTGTAAGCATATAATCACTTTCCACTTTTCTATATGAGCTCTCTTCTATAGCTTCCGCTACGGGCAAACTTAACCAATCTGAGGATGAATCTTTCTTAGGAGAATTATCTTTTACATATTCCAATTGTTCTTGTGTTGGATTCTTAATTTTACTAATCAATGTAATTGCTTCAGAAGGACGATCTTTTTCTATAAACTTATTAGTAATACTTGATAAAACATAATAATCCATAGTATTTTCATCTACTACCTCAGTAATTTTATCTGCTACTTTTAAAGAGCTCTCAAAATCACCTTTGTCTATAAACTTATAGGCCAAATCTTGTAAATAAAGTCTATCAGTGATTCTATCTATCACCTTTAAAGCACTCTCAGGTTTATCTCTTTCAATAAACTTAATGGCAATTTTTGATAAAGCATATCCATCAGTAATTCTTTCTATTACCTTTAAAGCGCTCTCAGGTTTATCTCTTTCAAAAAACTTAATGGCAATTTCTGATAAAGTATATTTATCAGTAATTCTTTCTATTACCTTTAAAGCACCCTCAGGTTTATCTCTTTCAATAAACTTAATGGCAGTTTTTGATAAAGCATATCCATCAGTAATTCTTTCTATT